>CAVISZ010000133.1:0-9352 GCA_963645585.1 uncultured Eubacteriales bacterium | reverse complement strand
TTAACCAAGTAAAATATGTGTTAATTTTTGCAATTTCTATAGTCTATTCCCATAGCATGTTTTAGTTTTAGCAAGTTTTCGTGTGCCACTTTTTGTGCTTTGTCAGAGCCTTCAAAAAGCATTTGGAAAACCTTTTCAGGCTCTTTTGCAAACTCTTTTCTTCTTTCTCTAATTGGTGCAAGAATTTCTTGCAAAATTTCGTTCAAGAATTTTTTTATTTTCACATCGCCCAAACCGCCACGCATATAATGGGCTTTTAATTCATCCAAGTTTTTATATTCAGGCAAATATTTTGCAAAATGTTCATCTTCACAAAAAGCATCCAAATATGCAAAAACTGTATTGCCCTCAACCTGACCTGGGTCTGACACTTTTATATGATTTGGATCAGTGTACATGCTCATAACTTTTTGTTTGATTATTTCAGGTTCATCACTCAAATAGATGCAATTGCCCAAAGATTTGCTCATTTTTGCCTTGCCGTCAGTGCCTGGCAAGCGGAAGCATTTTTCATTTTTTGGCAAAAGTGCTTTTGGTTCTATCAAAAGTGGATTTTCTGGCGTGTACAAGTTATTAAAAGTGCGACAAATATCTCTTGCCTGTTCTATCATTGGCAATTGGTCATCACCCACAGGAACAATATTGGCGTTAAATGCAGTTATGTCTGCCGTTTGGCTTACAGGATAGCACAAGAAGCCTGCGGGAATACTCTCTCCATAATTTTTTTGTGCAATTTCTGTTTTTACTGTTGGATTGCGTTGAAGCCTTGACAAAGTTACCAAGTTTAAATAGTAAAAAGAAAATTCAGTTAGTTCTGGCACTTCTGACTGTATAAACATTGTAACTTTTTTAGGGTCTAAACCTATACCTAAATAGTCTAGCGCAACCTGCAAAATATTGTCTCTAACCTTTTGCACATTGCCGTAATTATCTGTAAGGGCTTGAGCATCGGCTATCATAACATACATTTGTTCATAATTGCCCTCATTTTGCAACAATACTCTGTTTTTAAGTGAACCAACATAGTGCCCAATATGCAAGCAACCTGTTGGTCTATCTGCTGTTAAAATTATATTTTTCATTCTATTCTCCTATTTCTATTTGTATATTTTTTTTAAATACTCAAGTATTTTTCTCGCATTAAATCTCGCAGGCATTACGCCAACGTTTAAACATACAAACAAAAAAACAAGAATTTATCTTCATACAATCACCTTTTTGCTTTAGTATAGCTTTAAAATTTGCGATTGTCAATTAATTGTGCCTATAGCTGTAACCATAGTCCTTATGATATTTTTACACTTTTACAAAAAACACCTTGAGTGAAAACCCAAAGTGTTAAAATTTTCATTTATTCATTATCAATTTTCTTTTAATGTCATAAATAACAACCAAATGTTTATTAAGAACATATTTTTAAAGAATAAAATTTATCAATTCATCTCAAAATTTGGTTATTTAACATTAAAACAGTTGTGCAACATAGTTTATTGCGTCAACAACATAATCATACAGAAAAATATTAATCAGTGCACCACCAATTATGGTTCCAACCATAAACATAACAAGTCGGTCTATTTTTGTTAAACTGCCAACAATCCACAAAACCGCCATTATTATGGCAATGCCAAAAAACAATACTTTTACGATTAAATTGCCGTTTTTATAAAAATCAAAAAACTTTGTCATAATTCACCTTGTTTAAAATTTTTAACAATTGAGTTTAAAATTATAACAAGATAAATTAACAATTTAACCTATAAGCATATGTGCATAAAATTTAAAGTCTATTTTCTATTTGCAATTTGTTTAATAAGTTCTGCTTTAGAAAGTTCTCTGGTTGCAACTTTAAAGCCAAGGTCTTTTGCTTGACCATAAGTGTTAAAGCTATCAAAGTGCATGCAAGTTACTTGACTTCTTTGCTCCTCTTGGAAAATTTCTGCAAGTTCGTCTAAAGTAATATGAATACTGCCTGAGTAGTCTCTTAGTGAGCAGTCTGTATAAACAAGGTCATCTTTGCCAAGTTTTTTAGCAATCTTTTTTAAATAAGATGCGTCTTTATTGTCGCCTGTGTAATATACAGTTCTGTCTTTAAAGCATAGTTCAACCGCATAAGATGTTAGTCTTTTAGAATGTTTTACTTGTGGCATTTCAATTTTAACTAAATCAGTTAAAACATCTTCCATCATGTCACCATAAACAAACTCGTACATTTCTTCGTTTACATCTAAGTTTTCTAAATAATTGCGAATTGCTTGCTCTTGAACCTCGGCAGAGTCATCGTTGGTTAAAACAATGTTTGGAACAATGCCTTTAATTAAAGAAAGATATTCAATTAAAGATGCCAAACTGCCAATATGGTCTGAGTGGTTATGAGTTATTGCGATGTATACATTTTGAACATCGTCTAAAAGACCAGTTTCTTTAATTCTTGAAAATACTGTTTCACCGCAGTCAATTAAAAGCAAAGTGCCTTCTTCTTTTACATAAGCCGATGTGTTTCCTAATTCTTCATTAAATGCACTGCCTGTGCCTAAAAATTTTAACATATTATTTATTCTCCCTAAATTTTTTTCTTATTAAATTTTTTTCTCTGCCATTTGCACTTGGTGTGTAATAAATTCTATCTTTAAGTGCGTTTGGCAAGTATTGTTGTTTAACATATCCGCCATAGTCATGAGGATATTTATATTGTGTTTTTGGACCATTAATGCTTGGGTGATTTTTAAGATGATTTGGAATGTTATCATCTTTAACATTTTCAGCATCTTGTTTTGCCATGTTAAGAGCAACCACAACCGAATTTGATTTTTCCGCCTCACACGCGTAAATAATTGCATGAGATAATGGAATTAGCCCCTCTGGAACGCCCATTTTTTCAACTGCATACATTGCCGATGTAGCAAGCAAAAGCGCGTTGCTATCTGCCATACCAATATCTTCGCTTGCATGAGCAACAAGCCTTCTGGCAATTAACATCGGGTCACAACCAGCCAAAATTAGGCGTTGGCTATAATACAGTGCAGCATCGGTATCGCTTCCGCGAATACTTTTGCAAAACGAACTTAAAATGTCATAATATTGACTTTCATCAATTGAGAGTGCTTTTTTTTGAATAGACTGCTCCGCAGTGGTTAAGTCTATAACTATTTCACCATTTTCATTAGCGGGTGTGGTTCTTACTGCCAGCTCAAGTGAATTTAACGCCATGCGAACATCACCTGCACTTGCCCATGCAAAATGTTTTAGTGCCTCGTCAGAAATTTTAATATTTTCGTTGCCAAGACCGCGTTTTTTATCATTTATGGCACGATTTAAGCATTCAATAATGTCAGCATCTTGAATTGGAGTAAATTCAAATATTCTACATCTTGACACAATAGCACGCGTCATGCTTGTAAATGGATTTTCTGTTGTTGAGCCAATAAAGACAATACTTCCGTCCTCTATTGCAGACAAAACAGAGTCGCTTTGAGCCTTGCTCCAGCGATGACACTCATCTAAAAGCAAGTAGGTTTGTTTGCCATATTGAAGTTTATCTTTTTTTGCCTGAGCAATAATTTCTTTTGCATCGCCAACACCACTAGAAACTGCATTCAATTTTTTGAAATTGCCATTTAAGTTTTGTGCTATTATGTTAGCAAGTGTAGTTTTGCCAGTGCCTGGAGGACCATAAAAAATGCAACTCCCAACCTCACCCATTTCTATTGCACGGCGAAGGAGCATGTTTTTGCCTATTATATGTTTTTGACCAACAAACTCAGAAAGCCCAATTGGGCGCATGCGTTCTGCTAGTGGCACTCTTGTTTCCATACAAGCAGTATTATACAACAATATGATTACATTTTCAATATTTTTTTAATGATTATTTTTCTGATATAAAATAACATTAAAGATTAAACTATTTGAGGTTTTTTGTGATTATATATAATTGGTGGTGTGTTTATGCAAAAAATGCAAGCAAACAAGCCTAGTTTTGACTAGGGGCATTAAATGTAAAAATTTTACCAAAAGAAGTCAATTTTGACTTTTTCATAACAAAACCAATAAATTTTCCACTTGTTTGTGGAGTTATCTTGTACATTAAATTTAGACATTTTGCATCAAAACCTATTATTGCTCTTGCCTTTTTGTGTTTTATAGCTCTTACAATCTTTTTTGCCATTTTGTTAACAGGCATGCAAAAACGATTGACCAATTTTTTATCTTTATCGTCAATCACATTGCGACTGTTATCTTGCGATGTGAACAAGTTTGTTTTTGCAAAACCAGGCATTATTGTTGAAACAAAAACTTTTCCTTTTAACTCACAATGCAAGGTTTCGCTAAAAGTTTTAAGTGCAGACTTGCTAGAGTTATACGCAGAGACGCCTGGCATGCAAGACAATGCACCCGAACTGCTTATGTTTATTATTGCGGGCGTTTTACTTTTTAGCAAGAGTGGCAAGAACTCCCTTATGCTATAAGTTGCAGAAAAAAAGTTTGTTTTAAACACTTTTTCCATTTTTTGCTCGTTGATGTATGTAAAATTTTCAAATGGAGGCATAGTTCCTGCATTATTGATTAAAATATCAGGCAAAAAATTGCTACTTTCTACAAAGTTTTTTAACTCATGCCAATTACTACCTTCTCCTACGTCCATACAGTAATAATCAAATAACTCATTTTGTGAATTTATATCATTCTTTAAACTTAAAAGTTTGCTCTCTGTGCGTGCAACTCCAAGCACTGTGCAATTATATTTTTTTGTAAGCAAAAGGCATATCTCTTTGCCTATTCCGCTTGACGCACCTGTTAAAATTACATTTTTGTTATAAAGCCAATTCATAATAACCTCTTTATACAAAAGATTATATCATTAAACGCAGTTAAATCACAATTAAATTTATATAAGCGTAAAAAAACGAGTCGCAAAAACTCGTTTGGTGCTGGTGGCTATGGCTCTAAACCGGCACGGCAAAAGCTACCGAGGGGCGACTGCGTTAAAAAAAGTTGCCAGTGGCAAGTTTTTAGCACAAAGCGGGAGAAAATGCTACAGGCATTTTCGGTCTGGTTCCGACAGGAATTAAGTCCCAAGGGACTTAAAATCCCGTAAAAAAAACGAGTCGCAAAAACTCGTTTGGTGCTGGTGGCCGGACTCGAACCGGCACGGTATTGCTACCGAGGGATTTTAAGTCCCTTGCGTCTACCATTCCGCCACACCAGCAAATTTGGAGGTACCTCCCAGACTCGAACTGGGGATGAGGGTTTTGCAGACCCTGGCCTTACCACTTGGCGAAGGTACCAAAGTTAGCAAACGCAAGATTTGAAAACCTAATTCCTCTAATAGTAACTTTTGCCTCAAAAGCTTGAAGCACTCATTTAAAGACACAAGGCAATTAAATGAATAATGGAGCGGAAGACGAGATTCGAACTCGCGACATTTGCCTTGGCAAGGCAACGCTCTACCACTGAGCCACTCCCGCATACGTTTAATTTTATCAAATTGTTTTATTTGCCTTGACAAGCAAATGGCAAGACATGACTTGCTCCAACGCTTTACCCACCTTCCAATTGCTTTAAAGGCAAGGCAACGCTCTACCACTGAGCCACTCCCGCATATGTTTAGTTTTTATATATTATATTGTATCAATTTAACTCACAAATTGTTACTCCGTTAGTATACATATAAAATTTCAACATGTCAACTATTTTTTTTGAAAAGTTTAAAAAAGTTTGAATTAATTTTGATATACAATTATTAGTTAGTCCAAACTCTTGATTTAAATGCAATTATTGCTCTGCAGAACAGAGGTTACTTGTTTAAATCGGGAGTGGTGGCTGGGTAGTTATAGGTTGGCAAGGCTTGCAAGGCTTGACTATGCACATATGTCATAGTTGACAGATTTGAAATAATTTTTAGTTTTAAATCTAAAACAACATGAAATGTGCATTCGTCATTGTCTTGTATATCTTTGCTTAAACTCCACTTAAAGCCTTCTTCCTTTGCTTGCATTAAAAACTGTTTACGATTTTCTTTATTTAGTTTTATAACTGCTTTTTCAACTGGCAAATCTTTTAAAACCATTTTGTTCTCCTATCTTGTTGGTTCAACGCTATATTTATCTAGAAAATCCAGAGTTGTGTAGTCATTTGTTTCGTGAAAAAATGAAAGGTTGTATGCTTTTAAACCATTTTCATCTTTTAGTAGAACCAAAAAGTCATTATAGTTATCAACGATTACATTAGGAAGAATAACATAATTTTTGCCCAATATAATTCTCCCCCCCCCGCGATTTACGCCTGAGGTTTTGTATGTAAAATTATTATACTTATCTATGTTTACTTCGATATTGTTGACTGTATCGTTGAAATTTGCAACTTCAGACTCTGAAATTTCAGAAAAATTATTTGGGATTTTAGAGAAAACGTTTTGCATTAAAGTCTCGTAATATTTGTTTTCATAATCTTGTATTATTTGTGAAACTCTATTTAACTCTCTTTGATTAATTTTGCCGTCACTTGCCAAATTTTCATCATAGGCTACAAACAATCTTTTTAAGTCATTTGGGCTTATGTTATTTGATATTGCAACAACAGCGGTGTTCATAAGACTTGTTTCCTCTTTGTAGCCAACATATGTGTCGTTAAAGCCCAAAGTGTGCAAAAGTTCATGTCTTATAACGCAAGTTTGAGCGTCATCACTGATTTTTTCAAAATACTTTTGATTTAAATATATTGTTGAATTTACAATGTAAACATCATTAGCTTTTTCTTCGCTATCTGTTATTGAATTTAAAATTGTTTTGTTATAGTCAGTAAAGTTATGACCATGATCTAGCCCGTCTAAAGTTTTATATTCAAATTTTATTGTAGAATTTGATATAGCCTTATTTGCTAAATATTCTGCTACATTACAAACTTTAAAATTGTATTTGTTTGTAATTTTACTCAAAATTTCGTTGTAATATTCTAGCGAACTTGTGATATTTGCTCTAGTGTTTTCAGGAATGTTCTCGTCAATGTAAACATACACATTTCCGCTTTTGTTTGGTTTTAGTCTTGGCACAGAGAAGCCAAGTTGCATCATTTGCATATCAACGCCAACAGCGTCTGCAACCTTTGGAATATTATCAATAGTGTTTAAATATTTTGTATTAGACACTACAATTGTGCGTGCAGTAAACCCCAAATAAACGCCAAGTGCTCCAGTTATAACCCTTAAAAGCACTTTTGCAGGAGTGTTTCGCGACATTTTTTTACGCATTTTCTTTGCGTACTTTTCCAAATCTTCTTCGGATATTTTGTTTATATTTTTTGACATAATACCCTTTTAATTATCTTTGCAAATCACATTCTTTTTGCAAACTTTGCATGTTTTGTTGACATAAAAATGGACTTTTTCCGTCTTTTGTTCTTTCTATAAATTTTTTAATTTCTAGGCGTTCACTTGTTGGCATTTGATTTATTTCATATTCTTTTAGCAAAATATCTAACTCGCCCGATTTTTTCATTTTTTTAAAATATCTATAATTTACAGGACCTGAACTTATTTCGTTCATTTCTTCCCACATTTTGCTTGTAAATACATAAAAGAATGGCACCAGCGCAGTCATACCAAAGACAAATACATACGCGGCTATTACATAATTAAATAATGCAAAAGCACCAACCAAGCCCGTAAAAACCGCAGTCATTATTGCATGAACTTTACGTTTTTTGCTAAGCTTGTCTATATAAGGTTTTTTACGCATGTACCCTTCTACATATAGCATTTTTTCTGCATGAGTTGCCACTTCTTTCTTTTTCATATTATCCCCTATTAATTAACTATTTAATTACCATAATTTTAATATGGTAATGCGAGTTTGTCAATAGGCATTTATTTAAAAATTAGTGAGTTAAATTAAAATCGTAACCTTCAAAAAAATTTTCTTCAGTTTCAGGTGAATTATGGCTTGTTACTACCTTAAAGGCGTTTAATCCTTTTTCATCTTTTAGTATTATAACAAACTGTGTATTATCTCCTTGTGAAAGCTTAGGGAGTGTTATGTCTGGCAATATTACATAATTTTTTCCTTTTATAATTTCACCTGAGCCCGACCTTGTTTCTTTTTTGTTTGTATATTCAAATAATCCGTCATTGGTTAATTTAATATCAAAATCATCAAATGAATATGTAAAAATCTTTTAACTCTTCTTCTGCAATATCTAACATTTGAATTTGTTTTTCTTCGGTTATTAAATCTATGATTGACTGATAATACTATTTTTCATACTTAGCAATATTTTCTTTTACTTGCTTTAACTTTGTTTTATTAATCACACCGCGTTCGTCTACCAAGTCTTCACAATATGCGGTGTACAATCTTTTTAAGTCGCTAGGACTAAGTTTGTTTGAAAAAGCGTTGCTTGAGTTACATATTAAACTTGTAACATCTCTGTAGCCTTGATACATATCTGAAAAACCAAGAGAGTGCAGTATTTCGTGTTTTAAAACATAAAGTTGAGAATAATCAGATAATTTATCAAAATAGCCATCATTTAAATAAATAACTGAATTTACAATGTAAACTTTGCTACTAGTATCTCTACTAAATTGGGTTTTATTTGTTCCTTTATTAATTTCGGCATAAGTTATGTCAGTTGAAAGCCCATAAAAAGGTTGATATTCAAACTTTAACGTTGAGTTTTTAACAAATTTATTTGCCTCGTATTCAACTTTGTTGCAAACTTCAAATTCATATTTGTCGGTTATGTCTGCCAAAATGTCATTAAAATATCCAAGAGACTCCTTAATGTTTTTGCGAGTTCTTTCAGGGACTTTTTCATCTATGTACACTTTAACCTTTTTGTCAAAATTAGGTTTTAATCGTAAAATGGCATCATCTAATTGTTTGCACTTCATAGGCTCCATATTTGCACCCAGCTCATCGCCCACTTTATCTAAGTATGGTGCATTTTTTAAAAATTCTTTTTCAGAAACAGCACATGTTCTTGCATTTAGGCAAAGCAATGCACAGATTGTTATTTCTGAAAGTTTTAAAAGTCCATTTAATGGCTTTTTTCTTGCCTTTAACATTCTTTTTCTATTCAGTTTTGCACACTTCTTTGCGTACTTTTTCTCAAATTTTTGTACTGCCTTGTTATTTATGTCAAAATCACTATCTCTCATATTCACCCCTTATTTTTCTACATTTTAATTTAAAATTCGACAATTGTCAATCTCTTTACATACTCTAGTAAGATTTAAGGCATGGCTGTTTACAGGCTATAAAACGAACTGCGTGTATTAATCTTGCAAATTAGCAAAAACTAACAATGATGTTTTTTAAAGTTTGGTTAATTATTGATTTAATATTTATTTTTATTG
>CAVISZ010000132.1:0-2265 GCA_963645585.1 uncultured Eubacteriales bacterium | reverse complement strand
TATTAATATGATTTGATGTTTTAATATGACCATCATTCATAATTCATTACTCATAATTCATCACTCATCAATCAGCATTAATAACAATCATTCAGCATTAATAATAATCGCCCATTATTTATTATTAATAATAATCATTTATCATTTATTACACAGTTTTACAAATATTAAAAGGAGATTTTTTATGAATAATTTTAGAGGTGGCTTTGGTGGCGGTTTTGGAGGAGCAAACTTACAAAACTTAATGCGTCAAGCACAAAAAATGCAAGAGGATATGCAAAGAGCAAAAGAGGAGTTAGAAAGCAAAGAGTTTACTGCCTCTGTTGGTGGCGGAATGGTTCAAGTTACAATTACGGGCAAACGCGTTGTGAAAAACATCACAATCAAACCTGCAGTTGTTGACCCTGACGACATCGAAACTTTGCAAGACTTAATTACTGCAGGCGTTAACGATGCTCTTGCTCAAGTGGAAAAAGAAGAGCAGGCAACTGTGCCTCAGGTGCCAGGTCTTTAACTAGAGTTAAAAAAGTAGATAACAATTCAAACTAAAAAGGAAATAATTATGGACAACTTGGATACACTAACAAAATTAATAAATGCTTTTCGTGCCTTGCCAGGGGTTGGATACAGAACCGCTCAAAGATATGCTTATGGCATATTGAATATGAATGCAGATGATGTTAATAATTTTGCTCAATGCTTGGTTGACGCAAAACAAAAAATACATTTTTGCAAAGAGTGTGGCAATTTTTCTGAGTCCGAAATTTGTGAGCATTGTTTAAAAACCAATGGAGAAACAATTTGTGTTGTTGCCGAACCAAAAGATGTTGCAGTTATGGATAAACTCAAAAACTTTAATGGCGCATTCCATGTTTTGCATGGTTGCATTAACCCTTTAGAGCATAAATCTCCAGACGATATTAGAATTAAAGAACTTGTCGCTCGCGTACAAAAATATCACACAAAAGAAGTAATTATGGCAACCAACCCAGATGTTCCAGGCGATACAACCGCATACTATATTGCCGAACTTTTAAAACCTTTTGGAGTAAAAGTTACCCGCCTTGCTCAAGGTGTTTCAATTGGCACCGACCTTGAATATGCCGATGAAGTAACATTAAACCGAGCAATGGAACTTAGAAATGACTTATAGCCCGCACATGTCAAAAGCATAATCACAATAAAATATGTAAGAAAAATCATCATTCTTCAATTAAAAAATAGTGAATTTGATTTTGAAGAATGATGATTGATAAATTAATGCCACTTAGCGATGTAAAGCTTTGTGGCAATAAATAATGTATTTAATGATGATTGAATATTAATGAATTATTATTCGATTTATAACACCTTGAGAAATTAAGCTCAAGGTGTTTTTTATTTTAGTTTGATTGAGTGCGTTTTTCTTCGTAGCTGAGCCTTTTGTGTCAATGGCTAACTAAAATGTTTTTCTCCATTGTCTACGATTTTTTAACGCAAAAGTCTATTATAATGTTTCCTCTACTGTCAGGGGTGCTTTTAACGAAAAAGCAAGTCATAACATTTTTCATCACTGCCAAGGGTGCTTTTAATGTAAAAGCTTATCAAAACGTTTCCTCCACTGCTTTCGCGGAGGTGTCATCAACTTTACAAAAAGTTGATGACGGAGAGGTTAAAAGAATTTGAGGTTTTTACAAAGTAAATTTTAGTATAAATTTTTAGCTTCGTTCTAAGCAAAGAGATTGTTAGAAGCCTTCGCTCCCGTGCCTGAGGGAGCTGGCTACTAAATTTTGAAAAAATTTGTAGACTGAGGGGTTATCCTGCTTTATTGCTAAAACTTTGGTATGTAAATAAGCGTATTTTTAAAACATAATTAGATTTTTAACATCTTAGCAAAACTTAAAGAAAAATCAATAACTTTTTTCAATAGGCAGGATAACCCCTCAGTCAGTCTATTTTTCTTGCGAAAAAGTCGACTGCCAGCTCCCCTGACAGGGAGCGAAGGCTTGTTAGTTGCCAAAGTTTGAGAAATAATCAAATCTTGACAAAACACTTTCCATACTGCATGTAGGTTTTTAATGTCAAAGTTTGTTAACACGTTTCCTCCACTGCCAAGGGGAGGTGGCATCAACTATACATAAAGTTGATGACGGAGGGGTTAAAAAGAGTAGTTTAGCCCTAAAATTTACCCTTAAACCACCCCAACTCAAAAAAATACGCCCAATTTGCAAAAAAATGAAAAAATTAGTTGACTTCTCCCCCCCCCGCGATAAAATGAATGCGAGA
>CAVISZ010000131.1:0-3466 GCA_963645585.1 uncultured Eubacteriales bacterium | reverse complement strand
CTCTAATATGTTCTAACATATTTTTTTCTATTTCTTTTGTTGCATTTTTTTCAAAATCTCCACCAAGCATAAATGCGATATGCTCGTTTATGTGAATGTCATGGTCGTCAATTTCTTTAACATTTACTTTTTCGTTGTGCATAAAATGTGCGTTTTCACACGATGCCTTTTTTTGATGAAGTTCCATAATGTCTTGAGAGTTTTCCCAAACACCAAAACCCAAAAGTTCCAGTGCTTTAATTCTCATTCTGTTGGTTAATTTGCCGTCCTCGTTGTTTAAAAGTCCTGCGTTTAAAAGTTCAAAAACCATGCTTCTTCGCTGAGCTAGTGACTCGTTTAGTTCGGTGTCGGTTTCAAACGAAATGTCATCGCTTGTGATGTCTGACGCACTAAAGTAGTCAAGTTCCAATTCGCCATGGTCGCCAACAATTTTGAAGAGTCTTGGAATAGTTGCAAACTGTTTGTATAGTCTTAAGATATGTTTTGCTACTTGCTTAATTGCCATTTTAATTTGGTCGCTTGAAACAGAAAGTCTTGCCTCGTCTTGTTCAATTAAAAGTTGAAGTGCTACGCCCGAAATGTTGCTGTTTGCGATGTTTGAATTTAAAATATCGCTAACACCGCTGATTGTTTTAAACTCTTGGAGCAGTTTTTCTTCCTCAATTGAAAAGTCCGCTGGCACATTTGTGTTGCCCATGTATGAGGGAGCATTTGAGCCTTGTCGGTAAACCAAAATTTTGCCTGGAGACAAACCCTCTTCTTCCAAATTGTCAACATCAACCGAGCCGTCCTCAACAGTTAAAATGCCCATTGAAAGTCGATTAATATATTCATGTTTTCTGTTTTTTACTGCGTTGTATGCCCTTTGAATTGGTATAATTCGCTCAATTACGCTGGCACCCCAAAAACAACCGCTTTGCTCTAGGCACACTTGGCGTACAAATGGAAAACCGCGTTTTCCGTCATTTTCGTTTATGTATGGCAAGTCGCCTAAATATAAAAGTTGATTGCCTGCAACAATTGTGAGTCTGCCGTTTGGATATTTAACGGTTGGCTTTTCATATTTTTCTATAACAACCGCATAATTGCTTTTTGTTGTGTTTACTACTCTTGTTGCTCTTGCGTTGTAACCAAGCCCGCCTATGCCGTCATTTTTTGCGTCAAGTGAAAAGATGTTCACATCTCCACCCTCAACCTTTTTGCCCCAAATGGACTCAATTTCGTCCACATGATATGCCTTTGCATGAATGATTGATTTGCAATCTTCTATGCTAGAACTTGCGGTGCTTTCGGGGTAAATTTCAAATGGTGAGCAAACAGAAATTTGCACATCGCCCATGTTTATATTTTTGCCGTCCGCAATTGCCATGGTGCGACCTTTGGTTGTGTCCCAAGTTATTTTGTAAAATGATGTACCAGTAATTTCGCTCCACTTTGTTGCTTCGCAAATTAGTCTTGACATATCCTCTTTGTTGTAAATGCTATTTACAATCTTTTTGCTTAGTTTGGCAGTTTTAATGTCGCTTTCGTCTCCGCTTGCAGGCACAACAGTCATTGTTGGTCTTACAGTTTTTAACTTAGCAAGTCTTGTTTCTACAATTGTTGCAATATGGTTAAAAACTTCCCGCTCTTGCCAAAAGAATTGTTTGTCAAATTCCTCTATGTCGTTGTTGTAACCAACACTGCAATATTGATTACCCATTAAAAAATTCATGTTTAATTGCCACTGTGCATCAAATGGCTTACGCTCTTGGCTTCGCCTTTTAAAATCTTCTTGAATGCTTTGCACAAGCTCTTGTTCTTCTAATTTTTTCATATCTCTCCTTTAGCGTAATTTCCTTTGGTTTTTAAAAGGTGCTTCTATTCCCTTTGGAACCATAATTTTTGCAACTGCACTGTAAATTGAATTTAGACATTCATCGCAAAGCCCTAATTTTTTGTTTGAGTCGGACTCATCACAAACGCAAGACAATGCAAGATTTTTGCAACCTGGGAAATCGCATTTTGTTTTGTAAATTGCTCTAACAATCTTCACTCTTTTCTCCTTTTACTTCCTCATAAATGTTTTTATCGGTTAAACTTTGATACTCTTTAAAAAGTTTTACTGCCTCTGCGTCAAGTTCATCATCGCTCATGCCAAAGTATGTTTTTTGCTGGCTTGTTCCGCAAATATCTAAGAGTAACTTAGAAGCCGAAATGTCTGCAGGCACATAGTATTTGCATACTTTGCGTTTTGTAAGCACATCTTTTTCGCCATCGCGAGAATACTCTTCGGTTGTTTCTTCTGTTTGATAACCTTTTGCTTTTTTGAGTAAAGCGTCAAGCACTTCTTTTATCATTTTGCCGTCAATTTCTTCTGCGATGTTCAATTTTTATGCCCTCCCTGCAAGTTACACCACAGAGAATACACTCGAAAAAAAATATCTCAATACCCCTGTGTCAAAATTTTTGAAAATTTTTTAAAATTGGGTATTGATTTTGCAAAATAGTTGTGCTAATATATGTGTCGCTAATATAGGAGAAAGAAATATGAAATTATTTAATATATTTAAAAAAAGAGAAAACAAACAAGAAGTTGATGGCATTGTTAGACCATTATCAAAAGATGAAATCATTTATTTAAACAATAAAAAAACATCTAAACCAAATTTTGATTTAGACTATTTAAAATATGAAGTTAAAAAATCTTTCATAGATAGATGCCTTTAAAATTTTAGATGTTTAAAAAAACAAAACCCCTGCACCTATGCCTTTGCATAGGTGCAGGGGTTTTGTTATTTGCTATTTACTTTGATAATTGTTGGTTATATACAAGTGTGATTGTTGTTAGAATGTTAAATAGTTATTTGGAAGGCTGGGCGGAAGAAACTAGGTGAATAGCTAGCACCATCAGTCATCATACCATATAGCCCCATATAGTATATATTTTCCATGTATATTCCGCCTTGAGGTGTTCTTAAACACCAACCTTGGCTATGCTCAGTACTAGTTTGAGAACCATAAGCCATCATAGCACCATTAGTAGATCCTCTTAACAAATAATCGTATTCAAAAAGCGAAATAAGCCATAATCTTTGATTAGGTGTAGTAACAAATGCGTCTCCGCCATTCAAATCGTAAGAATCGTCAATTAATGTTCTTGCAGATATTTTTTTGTATATTGAATTTTCAGACAAATTAAACACATCACTTTCTAATGTCGTTTGAACATTGCTTCCCAAATATCTATTGTAATCAGTTGTGTCTTTTCGATGAATAAGGTCTCCATAGCTATCTTTCCCCTCGTTATCCCAATATCCACTTTTACCTGTATTATATTCACTTATAAACCAATAAGTGCCTTTTGGTAAAGTGGTGCTAGATAACGCACTTGTTACTGGCTTCATAGCACCTGTTGCACTATCACTTTGTGCAAAGATAAACCATTTCATATCATCCTCGGTTGAGTTGTCTGACAATTTGCCCA
>CAVISZ010000130.1:0-3980 GCA_963645585.1 uncultured Eubacteriales bacterium | reverse complement strand
CTTATTAGGTTGTCAATAAAGCCTCCAACCACTTCGTACACATTGTCCTCTTTTTTAACAACATTTAATGAAGTTTTATCGCGCACATCAAAGTCTACAAGTTCGACTTCTTGAGGTGGTTTTTTAGGTGTTTTAGCAAGCACTTGAGTTATTTTATCTAAAAGTTCTTCTATTCCTTTGTGCATTATTGACGCAATAACCAAAGGTTTTTTGCCTGTTTGCTTTTCAAAGGCGTCTAGTTTTTGTTTTAAAGTTTCCTCATCCAAAAGGTCCGCTTTTGTTGCAACAACAATTTGTGGAACTTTTGAAAGCTCATCGCTATAATTTTTAAGTTCGGTGTTAATTTGATTATAGTCTGCAACTGCATTTCTGCCCTCATACTCAGAGATGTCAACCATGTGAACAATAACTCTTACACGTTCAACATGTCTTAAAAAGAAGTGACCAAGACCTGCGCCCTCGCTTGCACCCTCAATAAGACCTGGTATGTCCGCAACAACAAAACTTGTGCCGTTGTGAGCAACCATTCCTAAATTTGGATACAAAGTTGTAAAAGGATAATTTGCAATTTTTGGATTTGCATTACTTATTACTGAAAGCAAAGTGCTTTTGCCAACATTTGGAAAGCCGACCAAGCCAACATCGGCAATTGTTTTTAGTTCCAATATAACTTTTTTAACAGGTGTTTTTTCACCTGTTTGAGAAAAGTGTGGAGACTGTCTGGTTGGCGATTTAAAAAAGTTATTCCCTCTTCCGCCAAGACCGCCTTTAAGTGCCACAAATTTTTGACCATTTTCTGTTAGGTCGGCAATTATAAGCCCAGAAGCCTCGTCTTTAATGACCGTTCCGCAAGGCACTTCAATTACAACATCTTTGCCGTCATGCCCTCTTTTTAGTTGTTTTTCACCTGGGTTGCCATCGGTTGCAGTAAATTTCTTTTTGAATGTAAAGCCATAAAGAGTGTTAAGCCCTTCGTTTGCAACAAAAACTACGTCTCCGCCTTTGCCACCGTCACCACCATCTGGACCGCCATTCATAACCAATTTGCTTCTGAAAAAAGATGTGTGACCATTGCCACCATCGCCCGCTTTTATTGTTATTGTTACTCTATCTAAAAACATATATTCTCCTAAATTTTACGAATGTAGATAATAGCATATCTTTTATAATTTTACAAGAGCAAAATTATTGAGTGATAAGTGATGAATTAATGATAAATTTAAAACCATACATTAAATACAAACACTTAAACTTAAAACTTGCCTTTTAAAAAAGCAAATAATCCAATCATTTAATTATTGTTTTAAAATACTTACACTCGCTCTTTAACTTACAGTTTTCGCACAATGGTTTTTGTGCCTTACAGTAGTATCTGCCAAAAAGCACCATTCTATAATGCAAATTTGTTAGGTCATTTTTAAACCTTTTTGTTAGGTCTCTTTCACAAATGTTAGGATTTTTGCTTGTTGTAAAGCCAAGCCTGTTACTGACTCTTAAAACATGCGTGTCAACCGCCACAACATTTGCGTTAAAGGCAATTCCGCTTACCACATTGGCAGTTTTTCTGCCAACACCTGCAAGTGACAGCAAGTCGTCATAGTTTTCTGGAACTTTGCCATTAAAATTTTGGACAATGCTTTGACTTGCCTCTATAATATGTTTTGCTTTGTTGTGATAAAATCCGCAAGAGCGAATAAGCGGTTCAAGTTGTTCTTGTGGTATGCTAGCAAAGTCTTGAGGCGTATTATACTTTTTAAAAAGTTCGCTAGTTACCATATTAACGCGTTTATCGGTGCATTGAGCAGAGAGAATTACTGCAACAAGAAGTTCAAAATTGCTATTAAACTTTAACTCGCAATAACCATTAGGAAACAACTCCTTTAAATATGCTATAAAATCTTCGTTTTTTAACATGTAGATAGTATAACCAAAAAGTTTTTTTATTGTCAATAAAAGGCAATAATTGTTTGTTAATTAATGGATTTTTGTATATACTATTGATTAAAAGATAAAGGAGATTGTTATGAATAAAAACGTTTACGAAAAATATGATGACAAAAGATTGAAAAAAGCATACGATTTTTGTGACGACTACAAAGAGTTCTTGTCAAACGCAAAAACCGAGCGTGAAGCAATTATAGAAACAGTAAAACTTGCCAAAGAAGCAGGCTTTAAAAATTTGGCAGACATTATTAAGTCTGGCAAAAAGTTAAAAGCGGGCGATAAAATTTATTCCATTAACATGGATAAAGCAATGATTTTGGCAGTGATTGGCGAAGATGACATTGAAAACGGCTTGAACATTGTTGGCTCTCACATTGACAGTCCAAGACTGGACCTAAAAGCAACCCCTCTTTATGAGGACAGCGAACTTTGCATGTTAGACACCCATTATTATGGCGGAATTAAAAAATATCAATGGACGGCAACTCCTCTTGCCTTGCATGGCATTGTTTGCAAAAAAGATGGCACAAAAATTAGGCTTTGCTATGGCGAAAATGAAAATGACGCAGTTGTTGGAATTAGCGATTTGCTTCCTCACTTAGACAGAGAAAAACGTACAGATGTTGTAACGGGTGAAGAGTTGAATTTGATTGTTGGTTCTGTTCCAAGCAAAGATGCAAAAAAAGATAAAGTTAAAGAAAACATTTTAAATATTTTAAAATCACAAAACATTGAGCAAGATGATTTATTCTCTGCAGAAATTGAAATTGTGCCTGCAGGAAAAGCTAGAGATTTTGGGCTTGACAAATCTATGGTGCTTGGCTATGGACAAGACGATAAAGTGTGTGCATACACATCTATTATGGCACTTTTAAATGCTAAAAAACTTAAAAAAACTTGCGTTTGTTTGCTTGTAGACAAAGAAGAAATTGGCAGTGTTGGAGCAACTGGCATGGAAAGCATGTTTTTTGAAAACACGGTGGCAGACATAATTGCACTTTTAACCAACTACTCTGACCTAAAACTAAGACACGCACTTTCAAATAGTAAAATGCTTTCTAGTGATGTGACGGCGGCTTATGACCCAAACAGACCATCACCTTTTAACAAGAATACTGATGCTTTTTTGGCAAGAGGAATTGCTTTTTGCAAATACACTGGCTCAAGAGGCAAAAGTGGGGCAAGTGATGCCAACCCTGAATATATTGCACATTTAAGAAAAATTTTAGATGAAAACAATATTAGTTATCAAGCCACCGAGATGGGAAAAGTTGAAGCTGGTGGCGGTGGAACAATTGCCTATATTATGGCAAAGTATGACATGGACGTTATAGACGCAGGTGTTCCTGTTTTGTCTATGCACGCACCATGGGAAATTACTGCAAAAGTTGACATTTATGAAACATATTTAACTTACGATGCTTTTTATAAATACATGTAAAAAAATAAGCAAACAAATTGCTGACTTAAAAAAACTAGCAAAATAAAAAAACAAGGAACTCTCGTTATAAAACGAAGTTCCTTTTTTAATTTTAAAAAAGTTTTTAATATATTTTTTGTTGTTTTTAAATTAATTCATTTACTTTTAAATTATTATCTTAATTTATTTTAATTTTTACTTAATTTTTTTAATCAATTTTGCAAATTCCAACTGCATAATTATCTGTTTGTGAAATAGAAATTTCAATATTTTTATATTTTTTTTCATTAAAAATATTTAATGCGTTATTATATAATTTTGCAAAAGGTTTTCCTGTTTGTTCGTGCATAATTTCTATATCTAAAAAGGAAATTTTTTCACAGTTTACAAGAGCCTTCATAACCGCCTCTTTAGCGCAAAAATAGCCAGTTAAGTGACTTGCTACATTTTTATATTTTTGAGCATATTCTAATTCATCTATTGTAAAAACTCTTTTTAAAAATGACTCTTTTTTTAATGCTTTTTCTATTCTTTTTACCTCTAAAATATCAACTCCAAGCATAATTTTTTCCTTTTTATTTAATTTTTAATATTTTTCATAAATTAATTTAATTTT
>CAVISZ010000129.1:0-4611 GCA_963645585.1 uncultured Eubacteriales bacterium | reverse complement strand
AGATTGGTGCGTCTGTTTCATCTTCCTCATGGTCACCAACAGCAACTGAAACAATCTTGCATTTATCTCTAAGTTTCATAATTCTTACGCCTTGAGTTGACCTAGAAATTAATGGAATATCTTTGATTGGTGTTCTAATAACCACTCCATTATCTGCCATTGCAAGTAAATCTTGATTTTCGTTTACTTCAATCAATGCAACCAAGTTTCCTGTTTTCTCATTAAATACGCCTGCTTTAACACCCTTTGTACCACGAGATGTTAATCTAAATTCTGAAGAGTTTGTACGTTTGCCGTAGCCTTTATCTGTTACTGACAACAATTGACATTCGTTGTTTATAATTTCAAGAGATATAACCTCTTCGCCCTCGTCTAAGTCCATAGACTTAACACCCATTGAGGTTCTGCCTGTGTTTCTTAAAGCACTTTCTTTAAATCTTGAGCATTTGCCAGAAGATGATGCAACAAATATTTCATCATCGCCGTCAGAAGTTTTTGCAGAGAACAATTCATCGCCCTCATCAAGAGTGATAGCAATTTTGCCGTTTTTGCGGATAGATGAGAACTCTAAAAGTTTGGTCTTTTTAATTAAGCCTTTTTTGGTTGCCATTACAAGGTTACCTGTTGTGTCCTCTTCTAGTGGCAAAATGGTTGTAACTTTTTCGCCTTGGTCTAGTGGCAACAAGTTAACCATTGCTCTGCCTTTTGCTTGACGCTGAGCTTCTGGAACATCGTAGGCTTTCATTGTATGAACTTTACCTTTGTTTGTAAAGAACAATACATCATTATGAGAGCAAGTTATAAACAATTGGTCAACAACATCTTCTTCTTTTGCTTTATGACCTGTTATACCCACGCCACCTCTATGTTGTGCTTTATATTCTGCAAGTGACATACGTTTAATATAACCACATTTGGTCATAGAAATAACAACATCTTCTTTTTTAATAAGGTCTGCAATGTTAATATCACCAAGACCCAAACTAATTTCTGTTTTTCTTGGTGAACCAAAACGGGTTTTAACATCTTCCATTTGGTCATCAATAATTTTAACAACACGTTCTGGTTTTGCAAGTATATCTTTTAAGTCTTCAATTGTTTTTTCAAGTTCTGCCATTTCATTTTTCAAGTTGCCAACTTCTAAGCCTGTTAATTTAGACAATCTCATATCCAAAATTGCATTGGTTTGAATTTCATCGAGTTCAAAACGAGCAATAAGTTTTGCTTGAGCATCTTGTTTATCTTTAGACTCCTTGATTATTTTTACAACTTCATCAATATTTGTTACAGCAGTAACCAAGCCTTCTACAATATGGAATCTATCTTGTGCTTTGCCTAAGTCAAATTGAGTTTTTCTTGTAACAACATCTTTTTGGTGAGCAATGTAGCATGAAATAATTTCTTTTAAAGTACAAATTTTTGGTTTGCCGTCAACAAGTGCAAGCATAATAATGCCATCGCTTGATTGAAGCATTGTGTATTTGTATAAAAGGTTTAAAACCACATTTGCGTTATGGTCTTTTTTAACATCAACAACAACCCTAATGCCGTCACGGTCAGATTCTTCTTTAATGTCGGCAATGCCCTCAATTTTTTTGTTTTTAACAAGGTCTGCCATTTGGATAATAAGCTTTGACTTATTAACTTGATATGGAATTTCAGTAATAATAATTCTTTGTTTGCCTGAGGCGGTTTCTTCAATTTCTGCCTTACCTCTTATAATAATGTTACCGCGACCTGTTTTGTAAGCATCAACGATGCCTTTTCTGCCCATAATTATGCCACCAGTTGGGAAATCTGGTGCTTTGATTATGTCAATAAGTTCGTCATCGGTTATTTCAGGATTTTCTAGCATTGCTTGAACACCTGAGCACACATCATTTAGGTTATGAGGCGGAATGTTTGTTGCCATACCAACCGCAATACCATCTGCACCGTTTACCAAAAGGTTTGGAAATTTTGCAGGCAAAACGCGTGGTTGAACACGTTGGTCATCATAGTTTGGATACATGTCAACAGTTTTTTTATCAATATCTTCTAATAATAGCCCTGCAATTTTTGTAAGTCTTGCTTCTGTGTAACGATAAGCAGCAGCACCATCACCATCTATTGAGCCAAAGTTTCCGTGACCGTCAACTAATGGTTCATTTATGCTAAAGTCTTGAGCAAGACGCACCAAAGCGTCATAAACAGAAGAGTCACCATGAGGATGGTAATGGCCAAGCACGTCACCGACAATAGTTGCCGATTTAACATATTTGTGTGTGTAAAAAAGCCCTTGCTCTGCCATATCAAACAAAATACGTCTATGAACAGGCTTTAAACCATCTCTCACATCGGGAATGGCACGTGAAACGTTAACAGCCATAGCATAAGAGATGAACGATTTTTCTAGTTCGCCCTTAACTTCTACTTTTTGAACCTTGCTATTTTGCAATAATTCTCTTAAATCTTTTTTATCTTCACTCATTTTTCACCTCTTATTAGACATCTAAGTCTGTTACAAGCGTAGCGTTTTCTTCAATAAACTTGCGTCTTAAATCTACATCTTCGCCCATAAGTTCGTTAAACACTCTGTCTGCCTCAACAGCATCTTCCATTGCAACTTGAAGCAAAATTCTATGCTCTGGATTTAATGTTGTATCCCAAAGTTGGTCAGGGTCCATTTCACCAAGACCTTTATAACGTTGAATTTCGCCTGTTCCGCTTCCGTTTGCTTTGTAATAATCATTCAATTCATCATCATTATAGAAATAGAACTCTTTTTTGCCTTTTTCTAATTTGTAAAGAGGAGGTTGAGCAATGTACACATGCCCGTTTTCGATTAAAGGTCTCATAAATCTAAAGAAGAAAGTCAAAAGCAAAATTCTAATGTGTGAACCATCAACATCGGCATCGGTCATGATTACAATTTTGTTATAACGAAGTTTTGAATCATCGTACTCTTCTTTAATACCGCAACCAAAAGCGGTTATCATGCTTTTAATTTCATTGTTTTCTAAAATGTGGTTAATTCTTGCTTTTTCCACATTCAAAATTTTACCACGAAGAGGCAAAATTGCTTGAAAACGTCTATCTCTGCCCATTTTTGCAGAGCCACCTGCCGAATCACCCTCTACAATGTAAATTTCGCAATGCTCTGGGTCTTTTTCGGAGCAGTCTGCAAGTTTACCTGGAAGAGTTGTGCTTTCTAGCACGCCTTTTCTTCTTGTAAGTTCACGTGCGTTTCTGGCTGCTTCTCTTGCACGTTGAGCGGTTATGCTTTTCATGATAAGTTCTCTTGCTTCTTTTGGATTTTCTTCCAAATAGTTGCCAAAGCACTCTGTCATTGCTTTTTCCACTTCAAAACGCATTTCACTGTTGCCAAGTTTTGTTTTTGTTTGACCTTCAAATTGAGGGTTCATAAGTTTTACAGATATAACTGCGGTTAAGCCCTCACGGCAGTCCTCACCAGAAAGTTTTTCGCTTTCTTTTATAATTTTGTTTCTAACGCCATATTCATTAATAACCTTTGTTAAGGCGTTTTTAAAGCCAACAAGGTGAGTTCCACCCTCGGTTGTGTTAATGTTGTTTGCATAGGCATGAATCAATTCTTGATAGCCATCGTTGTACTGAAAAGCAACTTCTACTTCACTTTTATCTGAAATTTTGTTGAAATAGATTGGATGAGGGAAAATTGGATTTTTGTTTTCGTTTAAATATTCAACAAACTCAATAATTCCACCCTTAAATTCAAACTTATCAAAGTGTTCTTTACCCTCACGCTTGTCTTCTAGTGTGATAACAATGCCTTTGTTTAAAAAAGCGATTTCTCTAAAACGGTTTTTGATTGTTTCGTAGTTAAACACAACGGTTTCAAAAATTTCTGAGTCTGGTTTGAATGTAACAACCGTGCCTCTTCTATCACTTTTTTCAAGTTTTTTAAGTGGAGCGTCCGCTCTGCCACGAGTAAATTGAACATAGTGATGATAGCCGTTTTGATAAACATCTACTTTAAGCCAAATAGAAAGAGCGTTTACGCAAGACACACCAACGCCATGCAAACCACCCGAAATTTTGTAGCCTGCGCCACCAAATTTTCCACCTGCGTGCAATTTTGTTAAAACAACTTCAACGGCACTTCTGCCCTCTTTTTCAATTATGCCCGTAGGAATACCACGGCCGTTGTCGGCAACCGTGCAAGAGCCGTCATTGTTTAATGTAACATCAATTTGAGTGCAGTAACCAGCAAGAGCCTCGTCTATACTGTTATCTACAACCTCTGTTATAAGGTGATGTAAGCCTCTTTCGTCTGTAGAGCCAATGTACATGCCTGGGCGTTTTCTAACTGGCTCTAACCCCTCTAAAACTTGAATGTCCGATTGGTCATATTTTTCGCTTTTAGAAAGGTCTAATTCTTCAGATTCCATTTTATACCCCTAATTATAAATTAATTAAAATTGGTTATTTTTTCATTAAAACAAACCAAATTAAAACCACTTTAATTATAGCACTTTAAAGCAAAAATTAAAAGTCTTTTTCATCAAATTAATATATATATTAAAACACCCTTAAAATGAAGTGAACCCCAAAAGTTAGACAACTTTAGGAGGTTCACTTTTTTAATGGAAA
>CAVISZ010000128.1:0-3385 GCA_963645585.1 uncultured Eubacteriales bacterium | reverse complement strand
CAATAATGTTTTAATTAATTTTTCTGCATCTAAATTAATATTTAAATCAATTTTTTGTGAATTATTATTTGAATTTTGCCATAATTGTTGCAAACTAATTTCTTTAATTTGTTTAATATTTTCTTTTAAATATTTAACTCTTTCAACAAGTTTTAAAACATCATCAATATTTTCAAAACCAACGCTAAAACTCAAATTTTGATAATCTAAATATATTCTGCCATTTTTAATATTAACAACAACTTCTGTTGTTTCATTATTGTTTGTTAATTTTAATTTTGCATATGCGTTTAATGCACCAAAGTTCAACTCATCAAAATTAAAATTGCTAAAGTCAGCATAAACTGTTGCCTCTATTATATATGTTTTTCCATTTAACACTATTGATGTATTATTTAATTTTACTGCAATTTCTTTTTGAGTTTTATATTTTTCTACTGTGCTTAAAGCAACATTTATTAAATTTTTAACATCTTTAAATTTTACAAAATCTGCTTTGTTAATTTGTGGAATTGTTACATCTTTTAAGTAATCTAAGTTTGCATTTAGAGTGTAACCCATAACATTTATGTCTTTTAAACTTAAGCCTGTTATGTTGCCCTGCTCATCAAAATTAATTTTTAAATTGATGTCCGTTGAAAGCCCAATTTGACTGCCATAAATTGTAACAACAATTTCTCCATTAGAGGTGTCAAGTTTTAAAAGTTTGTCAAAGTTGATATTTTTCAAATTGCCAGAAAGTGAAGATGTAATTTCTTTAAGCATTTTGATAAAATCAAACGAATTATCATCACCCAAATTAATGCCAAACTTTTTTAAAGCGATTGAAATAACTTCATTAACATCATCTTTTTCAAGCATAAATTTAAGAGTGTTAAGTTCCATAAACACTTCTTCGCCTATGTAGCCAACTTTTAAGCCATATGTTCTTGTGTTGTTTAATTGCACGTTCAAATTTGCATATGCACTGATGCTAGAAGTAAAGTCTAAATCAAGTGTTCCATTAACATTAACTGATTGGTCACCTTCAAGACTTAAACTCAAATTTGCGTGACCTTTTTTATTGTTTATTATATCATTAATACCCTTTACAACATTTAAAGATTTTCCAACATCGGCAAAACTTTCTTTATTTGTTGGCTCAACAATGCTAACTTCTTGTTTTTGCAAATCGGCTTTTACATTTGCACATTTGCCCGCAAGTTTTAAGTTGTCGGCAATTATGCTTTTAATTTTGTACTCAGCATCTGTATAAATGTTAAGAGTTATGCCCTTCATTACTTCAAACGGCATAACAAGGTCACCATTTTCTAAAGTTTGAGCTTTGATGTTTTGCAAGTTTGCCATAAGTGCATTTAAATCTAAACCCGAAAAATCAATGCCTAAATCTAAATTTAAACCAAGATATGGCAAAATTTCGGTCACTTTAGAGATGTCTGCAATGTCAAATTTTATATTCAATGTGTCATTTGATATGTACAATGTGTTGTTAATAAAACAAATGTTTAAATTTAAAGAAACACCCGAAGTTGTAACGCTAACTTTGCCCTCAACCTTGATGTTTTCCATATCAACCACATTCAAACTTCCGTCAAATTTAACTGTAGTTTGGTTAGACTCTTCACCAGACAAAGTATCACCAGTCAAAGCAACATCGCCTTGCTCGTCATTTATGTCTAAATCTAAATTCACTTTTGCGGTTCCAATGCTTAAAAGTCCATTAATAAGTTTTTCGCCGTCAGACTCTTCAGTTTTTCCGTCTTTGTCGCCATCGTCCGTTGTGATTGTTGTGTTGGTGGTGTTGCCTTTAGAAAAGACAGAGTCAAGCGCAACTGTACCAAAAGCGGTGCCAGTTGCTACCAAAAGAAATACCGATAAATATAAAATAAATCTATTCATACTTGCTCCTTAAATTTGTGACTTATCCTCAAGTGCAGGAATTGCAAAATCTTGATCATAGGTAAATGTGTTAACTAGAGTTCCCACCGAACCTGCATTTATTATGCCAATTTTTGCGTTATATGTTTCAGAACTTTTAAAAACCAAAATTCTATAATCTTTATCAATTGTGACTGTTATAACTGGGTCGCTAGTAAAATCGGGATATTGCGAAAGCCCACCTGTTGCCTTCATTGTTTTTACATAGTTAACCACCGACTTGCTTTTGTCTAGCACCAAAGTGAATGTGTAAGAACTGTCGTCATTTTTATTAACTGAACCCTCGTCTACTACAGTTTTAGACGAAACTATGTAGGTCATGTAATCAAACATTGTGCAACCAAATTGCTCTTTGTATTGCGTCATTGTTTTGATTGAATCATCTTTTGTGTTGTCAGGTGTTTGATTCCAAGTTACAGTTTTGTCATTTATTTTGCCACCATAATGGGAAATATCCTCACCTACAACATAGTATCTGTTTAATGCTTGAACAAAACTGCTTATGCTTATGTTTTCGTAGTACAATTTATTGTTCACTCTTATTGTTTTTGCATTTATAGATTGCGTTACGCCCATTGCCTTAACACTGCCTTCACCAACAATGCTAACTTTGTCGTAATTAAAAGTTTTGTCAAATGCCAGCACGCAACTTTTTGTAGCACCCAATTGCTCAGGCGTTTTGCCAACCGCTTCTTTTTTGATAGCACTTACATCATCTAAAAGTGTTTCTGTGCTATAGTTATATCTGTTAGGGTCAATTCTTCCAGACAATATATACTCGCCAATTCCAAAACCGCTAAGTGCACCCAAAACTGCTATAATTGCAAGAGTTATTATAAGACGCTTTCTGCTTATTACTTTTTTAGGCTTTTTCTTTTTGGTCTTTTTTGCAAACTCTTTGTTTTTGTTTTCAATTTGCTCTTGCGATTCTTTCTCGTTTTCTTCGCTTTTGCTTAAAACTTCATCTGCCATTTTTTATCCTTTATAAATTCGACTTTTAATTAAAAATTAAAACATGTAAATATGTTAACTAAAAACGCCTTAAATCAACTGCCATTTCCTACGGAAATTATACACGCGTTTTATGTAAATATAAAGAGAAATTTCGCAAAATAACTCTCAACTTAAATTCCTTTAGGCGAGAATTGAGAAAAAGCAACTCTCGCCACGCGAGAGTTTAAGAAAAAATGGCAAAAATCAATAAATAAGTTTGCAAAATTGCCCATTAATTGCTAAAATTAAACCATGAATAACATAAAAGAGATAATATCAACTAATATTGTTGCATTAAGAAAGCAAAAGAATTTAACACAGTTAGAGTTGTCAGAAAAAATTAATTATTCCGACAAAGCCATATCTCGTTGGGAAAAAGGCGACTCTTTGCCCGATATTGAAACCTTGCAAACTCTTGCAGATGCCTTTGGAGTTAGCCTCGCCTATCTACTAG
>CAVISZ010000127.1:2071-2633 GCA_963645585.1 uncultured Eubacteriales bacterium | reverse complement strand
ATATACTTTTAAGTATGCGAATATGGCGGAATGGTAGACGTGCAAGTTTCAGACGCTTGTGAGCAATCGTGCGAGTTCAAGTCTCGCTATTCGCACCAGACTATTTACGTGCAAAAGCGTCTACCATTCGGGGACCCCATAACGAAAAGTGAGTTATGGGGAGAGGAAAAAACAAACGTTAATGTCAATTTTGCTTGCAAAATGACTAAAAGTGCAGTTTTTGACGAAGACGCGCAAGTTTCAGACGCTTCTATAGCAATCGTGCGAGTTCAGGTCTCGCTATTCGCACCAAGTAAACAAGAAGAAAAAGTCCTATAGACTTTTCTTTTGTTTACAATGATATTTCCTAACGGAAATGATATTCGTTTCACGAATGATATTGCTACGCAATGAAATTCGCGCAATTTTGTGCAAATGAAGGGAATATTATATCATTACGAGCAATGGCGAGTAATATCATTAACTAAAAATTAATATCACAAGAAGAACGACAATATCACAAAAAAATATAGGATGAAAAATTAATAAAAATTGTCACTAAATCAAAAATATTTGTTCTGCC
>CAVISZ010000127.1:0-2061 GCA_963645585.1 uncultured Eubacteriales bacterium | reverse complement strand
AACAAAAAATTTAACAGAAGATAAAATTATGAATTTAATACTAAATGGTGGTGGTTGTGGAAATCAGGTAAAAGAAAGTTATAAACTTTTTGCCGATTTAGTTAAGGGTGGCAAAGTTGTATATATTCCACTCGCATGGAACCATGGTGCATATAAAGGTTGTTTAGAGTTTTTATCTAACGAGCTTAAACCTTACGGAATAACAAATAATGATTTAATTACCAATGCAAAACAAATCACAAGGAAAAAGTTAGACGAAGCAAAAGGTGTTTTTATTGGTGGTGGAAACACATACAAGTTATTAAAAATGTTGAAAAATACCTCTGCGTTTAAAAACATTCAGCACTATATGGAAAAAGAAGATTCAGTTATTATGGGCGGAAGTGCTGGGGCTTTAATTTTTGGCAAGTCAATTGATACTTGCAAAGATGACGGCTTAAACATTAAAAACATATGCGATATTAACGAAGTTAACTTAACAGACACAAACGGCTTTAATGTTTTAAATGCCTATAGTTTGCTAGTACACTATCAAAAATTGGAAACTCAAATTGCACAAACTCAATTAAGAATAAACAGATTACTAAAAGAAGACAACAAACTAATATGTCTACCAGAAGAAACAAGTTTGTATGTTCACAATAATGAATTTAAATTTATTGGGAGCAAACCTGCAAAAATTTTTGATAAATGATACAATTTAAGGTGTTGAAAAATACTTTTCAAAAGACGACTACAATATGATTATTTGTTCATATATTAAAGAGGGTTTTGTGGTTATTGATAAGTTAATTGACATTATAAAAAGCAATCAAGACCGTAAAATTTCTGACTATTATGGGTCAATAATCAACGCTTTTGTTTAAGAGCAAAATGCGGTCAATTTACATAAAGTTCAATAAAAAATAAAAAAATCATTAAAAATTAAGCATAAAACATTAATTTTTAATGATTTTTTAATATATAACACAAAAAAGTATTAATTTATTTATTATTTTCAACATAAAAAACAAGGCAAAATTGTACGTCTTACACTATTTTGTCTTGTTTTTATTTTTGTCTTTTCTCAATAACTACAATGTTCTTGGGTTGTCGTAACCATTTTCGCGGTTAGCATAATATCTTTCTCTTGGAACATATGCTTTTGTAAAGTAAACACCATCTGCTGGTTCATGCTTAGATTCAATAACAACAGTTTTGCCGTTTCTTACCTCAGTCCAAGTATTTAAAACCAAATTGCCTTGGGCAATCATTTTATTGTCAAGTTCTCTAACAAGTTCAAGTGGTGGCAAATTTCTTTTTTGGTTCGCTTTTAATTCCTTTTCTATATTAATTTCTCTTCCAAGATATTTTTTGCACAATTTTTGCATTATTTTATCTGGGAAAACTATTTTATTGTTTAAAAATTGTCTACGCAAACTAGAAGGGCTATCTACTTCCCACCAGCGGTTATTGTTTTTTAAATCGTTAAACAAGTTTTCGGTTGCTTCTGTTGCGACAAATGTAAAAGCATCAAAATAATCTTTTTCTAAACCTTTGTCGTAATTGTTTTCAGCAAAACATTCGTAATCTGATGTGCTAGAATAATATCTATAAATGTGCATAAATTGTTCTAAAAACTCATCTTTAAACCCAGTTTCTTCTTCAACAATTTGTTTATAGTTGTTAAGAGCCTTTATATATTCAGGTGAAAAGTTATTGCCAAAGCCACCTTTACTGTAAAAAGCATCTACTGTTTTAAGAAGTGCCTTTTTAACTTTAGAGTTAGAGTAAATTTCGCTAATTTGAGACTCATCTATAACTTTTGTTAAATATTCTAAATATATTTGTGGAAGATGAAGTTTTAACTGTTTAAAAAATCTGTGAAAATATCTCATGACAATCCTCCTTTAACTACAAATATGCTAAAACATTTTTAAGGATTTGTCAATACCATTAGGCAAGAAATTACACACTTTTAACCACATTTTTGCCATTTTTTTTGTCGTCAAAATAATTTTCAAGCAATTTGGAGGCGTTGCCAGAGCCTAACCTCTCCACCCTTTTGCAAATTGCCTTTTC
>CAVISZ010000126.1:0-7532 GCA_963645585.1 uncultured Eubacteriales bacterium | reverse complement strand
GTCTATATGGATGAATGCCACGTGCCAGCCACACAGTTTCAACTGCCCCACACTCGGTTTTGCCACTACGGTTTCCGCCAAACACCCACCTGTTTTTTTTATTGCACATATGGAATGCAAGTTGTTTTAGGTGTTTGACTTTCCCTGAATTGTACTTTTTTAGTTTGTTATTTACCTTGTTTCCATTTTTGAATTGTTTTATGTCGGTTATTGTTTGAAGCAAATTTTGTTTATTCATTTCGTAAAAATTTCCTCTTTTTTGTGTAATTATTCCAAAAATATATATAACTTGTACCATAAAAACTGGCTATAATTGTAACTGTGAAAACAATAAAAATTGCCTTTTTAATGATGTTTGCAGTTTTGATTAATATGGTTATTGCCTTTAAAGCAGTGCCAGTTTTTGCAAGCAAAAGTTTTTATGCACAAATTTTAAAAGATACTCAAGTTTGGCTTTATCAAAGCCCAAGCAAAACCGATGAGAGCAAAATGTTTTTGTTGCCATGTACATATTTTGTAGAACTTTTAAAAAATGCCGATGAAAATTTTTACTATGCCCGATACAATGATGTTTACGGTTATGTATTAAAAAGCGAAGTAAGTCCCGTTAAAAACGCCCCTGCCTCGCCTTTTTTGCTTAATATTAATTTTAGAGTATTTGTTCCTAGTGGTGCCAATCTTCGCTCTTCGCCTTACAACAATGGTACGCTTAACTTGGTTTATTCTATTCCTTTTTTGGACTCCAACTTGCAATATTATGGCGTTATGCAAGGTGAAGAAGCAATTAGTAAAAAAGGTTTAACTTGGTATTATTGCAAATATTTTACTGGCAACCAAACATACATGGGATATATTTACGCTCCGCTATGCGATGATTTAAGCCCAATAACTGAAAACACGGAATCGGTTGAATATTTAGACGAAATTTCTTTTGACGATGACACCATAAACACATCGGGCGAAATATTTAAAGGACTTTCTCAAACTGCCACGACCATAATAATTATTGTTATCAGCCTGCCATGCCTTTTGTTTATATATCTTTTGTTTAAACCAACACGGCTTGCTCAAGAGTCCTCTGCCAGCGAAACCAAACCAAGAAAGAAGCATGAAAAGAAAAAGATTAAGCGTTTAAAAAATTCTGACTATTTTGAACTTGATGACGACTTTTAACCCAAACTTTCAAGCAGTTTTGTTAAATATCCACCATACACACTGCCACTGGTTATAACCTCGGCTTTTTCTTCTAAAACACAATTGTTTTTTTGAACAAGTTTTAAAATAGAACACATGAATGGGTCGCCTAAATATTCTAAATCTAGTTTTTCTTTGGTGTAGCCAAATTGCTCTAGTTTTTCTGAGAACGCTTTAACTGCAAGTTCTATTCTTCTATATGATGAACGAATTTTAAGTTTTAAAAGTTCGCAAATTCTATCCATGTCTATTTTTTGGATAAATTTTAAAATTAGCAATTTTGCATAATCTTTGGGCAAACTTTTAAGCGTTCGCTCAATTATTAGTTTTAGGTTTATGTAACCAATTTTGCGATTGGAATATTCTATTATTTTTTTGGATACTTCTTCAACTGTGTCACCGCCTCCGAAAAATCCTGTGTAATACGAGTTAACTGCCGTTTTTTCCACCACATTGTCTATGGACTCGCACAGCCTTTCTAAATAGTTATATGACGACAAAAGTGTTTTGCCCCATACTTGTTGATTTGTAATCATTATTGTTTTTTACCTCCCCTTATGTATGTAATACATATACAATAATTAGCAAAGTTTAACCGGTATTACTTTGCGACAACTAAGTTCAAATGCTTTAAACCATTTGCACTAAGACCCCTTGCACCCCTTAATTTGCAAGCAATCATGTTAATATTTTATAGGTTGATTTTTGACTTAGTCAACATTTTTCGACATTTTTGTACAAAATTCTACATTTTTGTACAAAATTAATTTTTGCCTATGTAATACAAAACACGTGTTCTATTATTAGCCTTATAATATGACAAAATAATGTAATTATATATATTTTTTTGAAAATTTTGTTCTTTTATTAAAGTATTTTTGTACAAAAAAACACAGCGATAAAAATTTTAAAGCAGTGTTTTTTTAATTGTTTTTTTTAATTTTTATTTTTTATTACAAAACATGAGCTTGCTAACAGCATTGTTATTTGTACTATAGCAAGGTTTGTCTAAATACACACGAAGCAAAATGAGAGTATATTCAAGCAAAACTGATGTTTATATCTAATGTGATGCCACGATTTATTGTGGAATTTGCGGTAGCAAATAAAAATTTTAACTTGCTTAAAATTTTACATCACATAGTTTGAATATGTTTTTAGTAATTCATGTTTTGGTCAGGTTGGCTTTCTTGTTTTTCTGGCAAGTCTGCAACTAAACATTCGGTTGTGAGCAATGTTCCCGCAACGCTTCCTGCATTCATAAGTGCGGAGCGGGTTACTTTTGTTGGGTCTATTATGCCCTTTTGCATCATGTCTACATATTGGTCATTTAAGGCATCGTAGCCATAATTTGGCACAGTAAGGTTATTTAAAATGTTATTTACAACCTCATCTTCATTTACACCGCTATTGCGAGCGATTTGTCTGATTGGTTCTTCAATTGCTTTAAGCACAACAAGAGCACCTTCTTTTACATCACCACTCAGAGAGTTTATTGAGTTAACAACATCGGCACTTTTTCCCGCTTTTAAAATTGCAGTGCCACCGCCAGCAACAATGCCCTCACTGCTTGCGGCTTTTGTGGCAGAAAGAGCGTCCTCAATTCTTAATTTTTTCTCTTTAAGTTCCACTTCGGTTGGAGCACCAACTTTTATAACTGCAACACCGCCTGAGAGTTTTGCAAGGCGTTCTTCTAATTTTTCTTTTTCATAATCGCCGTCTATGGTTTTGATTTGTTCTTTTAGCGATTGTATTCTAGCCAAGATTTGCTCTTTGCTCCCTGCTCCCTCTACAATGGTTGTGTTTTCTTTATCAACTTTTACAGATTTGGCTCTGCCGAGCATGTCTAGAGTAACCGAAGTGAGGTTGGTTCCCATCTCATCACTCACGTAAGTTCCGCCTGTTAAAATGGCGATGTCCTCTAGCATGGCTTTACGTTTATCACCAAAACTTGGTGCTTTTACGGCAACGCATGTGAACGCTCCCCTTATTTTATTTAGCACCAAGGTGGCAAGTGCTTCGCCCTCAACATCATCGGCTATTATTAAAAGTTTGTCGCCCGTTTTAACAATTTGTTCTAAAATTGGCAAAATTTCTTGAATAGACGAAATTTTTTTGTCGGTTATTAAAATGTATGGGTTTTCGAGTTCGGCAACCATTTTTTCTTGATTTGTGCACATATATGCAGAGAGGTAACCTCTATCAAACTGCAATCCCTCAACTAAAGAGAGTTCTGTTTGCATGGTTTTGCCCTCTTCTAGGGTTATAATGCCGTCCTTGCCAACGGTATCCATGGCTTTTGCAATGAGTTCGCCTATTGAATCATCGCCAGCAGATATGCTTGCAACCTGAGCAATTTCTTTACTGCTAGACACTTCACGCGTGTTTTCTAGCAATTTATCACAAATTGCTTTTACGGCGTAATCTATGCCTTTTTTAAGCATGATTGGATTTGCTCCGCTATCAAAAAGTTTCATGCCCTCGCTTATTATGACTTTTGCAAGCACGCTGGCAGTGGTTGTTCCGTCACCTGCAACATCGTTTGTTTTTATGCTGACCTCTTTTATGAGTTCGGCGCCCATGTTTTCGAATGGGTCATCAAGTTCTATTTCTTTGGCAATTGTAACGCCATCGTTTGTGATGAGTGGTGAAGCATATTTTTGAGACAAAACCACATTTCTGCCTTTTGGTCCCAAAGTTATTTTTACTGCGTCAACCAATTTATTTACGCCATTTAAAAGGGCACTTCTAGCGTCCTTGCCATACTTTAATTGTTTAGCCATTTTTGTTCTCCTTTTCTATAACTGCCAAAATATCGGTTTGTTTTATAATTAACAAGTCCTCATTGTTATATTTAAACTCTGTGCCAGCAAACTTTGAAAAAAGCACTCTGTCGCCAACTTTAACTTCCATTTTGGTTTCTTTGCCGTCAACATTTCCGCCATTTCCAACGGCAACCACAATTGCAATTTGTGACTTTTCTTTGCTCATGTCAGGCAAAAAAATTCCGCCAACGTTTGTTGTTTGTTCCTTTTCTATTTTTAGTACAACTCTATCAAATAATGGTTTAATATTCATAAATTTCTCCTATTTTTAATTTTATCACTTTTAAACATTAATGTCTAATTTTACAAGTGAAATTCTTACACCTTGCTTTGCTCCTTTTAATTAATTTACAAAAAAAGGATACAATTTATTTTAAAATGTGCAATACCCCTGTGTCATTTTAAATAACAAAAAAACTTACAATAGATATTATTACCAAATATACGGCAAACCATAATAGCCTGCGTTTTTCGATTACTTTTAGCATAAATTTTACTGCAAAAATTCCTGTTATAAACGCCACAACAAAACCAATTAAAAGTTCGTACCATGCAAGAGTTAAAACCTGCCCCGCTTTAACGTATTCGTACACCTCTAGCACAAGGCTTGCAAGAATTATTGGAATGCTCATAAGAAACGAAAAATGTGCAACCTCTTTTCGCTCGGCACCCGTTAAAAGCCCTGCACATATGGTGGCACCACTGCGTGAAATGCCAGGCATAACTGCAATGCCTTGAGCAATGCCCATAAATATGCCTCTTGCATAATTTAATGGCTTTTTTTCTTGTTGTTTTAGGCTTAAAAGTTCGGTTACAACAATTAGTACAGCGGTTGCCATAAAGCATAAAGGCAAAAACTTGCCACTAAATGTGCTATCAAAAAAACTTTTAAAGCAAAGCACAATTACAACTGTTGGAATGGTTGCAACTATCAATTTTTTAGCCAGGTTGCCAAACGGATTTTTTATTATTTCTTTAACTTCGTCCTTTAAAACAATCAGCACCGAAAAGAGCGTTGCAACATGCAATATGACCGAAAGTAACAAAAAATCATTTTCAATGCCAAAAATTTTTCCAAGCAAGACCAAATGCCCACTAGACGAAACGGGCAAAAATTCAGTTAATCCCTGCACAAGGGCAAGTATGATTACAAAAAAAATCACCATAGCCTCCTATAGTGATATTTTAAGCAATATTATATACAATTATGATTGATTACAAATATAATTCTTCTAGTGCGTCTCTAAAGTTAGATTCAAACCTTCTGAGTTTTCTAATTTGTTTTAGCACATAGATTGTTCCGATAATAAAAGCATTGGTATTTTTTAAATTTTTTGCTTCAACTGCCTGCTTTAATGCACCCATCATATATTTTAAGTCATCTTCTAACTCTGGCTTAACTCTTGTGTATTCTAGTGTCTCGGAAATATCAGAGCAAATGTTAAGCACATCGGTGTAAAACTCGGCTTGTTTGTTTGTAACTTCTGGCTCTTTTTTTAAGAGTTTTGGTTCTTCCTTTTTTTCTTCTTGAGGTTTAAATTTGTTTTGACCTTCTATGTCAAACAAATATGCAATTGCGTTTTTAAAAGGAATTATAACTTCTTTGGCAAAATTTTCAAATTGAGAGATGTTTTCATCGTCAGTATCAAAATAGTCTGCCAAGAATTGTTTAAAGTCTATTTTGTTCTCTTGAATTTCTACAAGCATGCAAAAAACCATAGGAATTAAAATTGTTTTGTCCTCTGGCACTTTAAATGTTCCTTTTTTTGTAGGAAGTTTAATTTTTGCTCTGCCAAATTCTTTTTCATAATTAAAATCTTTTAAGCACTCAGAAATAACTTCATAGAGTTCTGGTGACTCATTGATTGCTTTTAAAATGTTGGCAACTTTGTTGCTAGCAAAAATAAATTTGCCGTTAATTAAATCATCGCAACTGCTCATAAAAGCACTAATATTCATTAAACCCTTGTTTGAAATAACACTTTTTTCCATTTGTAAACTACTTTTTGCCAAAAAATGGCTATCCTTTTATTAATATATTTTAGATATTATCATACTTTTTATATTTTTTCAATTATTTTTAAACAACTTCAACAAAATTGCTTTCACTAACAGTAACAGGCACATCTATGTTTGAATTTAGGTGATTAACATGAAAAACAACCACTGTGTCTTTTTTCATTAAGAATGTCAATTCGTCTAACATATACTCTCTTGTTATGCTATACTTTTTGCCTGAAATTGTAACGCCCGTTATAATGTCGCCAACGGATAAATCTGCACAGAATGTGCTATCTGTTTTTGCACTCACCTTTATTGTTTGAACAATTTTAACGCCTTTTGTTTCTTCATCGTAAACGGCAATGCTTGTGTCTATGGCGGTGCTTAAGCCTAGGTCTACTTTTGTTGCAGTTTTAGAGTTTTCTTGGTTTTCTATTAAAACATCAGCAATTCTTGAAGAAACGCTAATTGGCAACGCGTATGCCATGCCCTCGATGCCATCTTTGTCTATTTTTGAGTTTACAATACCCAAAAGTTCGCCGTTTGCATTAAAGAGTCCGCCACCTGAGTTACCACCATTTACTGACGCGTCAATTCGCATTGCTCTAAATGTTATGGTTGTTGCATTATCTGGGGCAAGCATTGAAACATATTCGCTATCAACGCTTATTATGCCTTTTGTAACGCTTGTGCCAAGCCCTTCAGGATTTCCTATCGCAAAAACATTTTCGCCAACAGTTGGCTCTTTTGAACTAATTTTAACCGATTTTGCGTTAGATGCCAAAATTAAACTTGGATTTTTTACTTTTAAAACTGCAATATCATAACTCATGCTTCCGCCAACATATTCGCACTCTAAATAATCACCTGAGTAGGTTAAAGTGTAACCACCATTGCTTTCTTGTTTTGCAGAAACTCCGCCTTTTGCACCGTAAAAATAGCATGTGATTTTTGTTGCTATATGTTTATCTGAAAGGCTTGTACGGTTATATGTTACGTGATAATTTGTGATGATGTAATAGTCATCTGTAACGCCTTCTGGCTGATAAATTACGCCTGCCCCCATGCCTAAAGAATAAGTTGTTGACATGGAAGAAATGCTATAGCCCGTTGGAAACTCGCTATAAACCTCAACGGCAGAAAGAACGCCAAGATATGCCCTTGTTTGGTCTTGTTCTTCTGTTGTCAATTTTAAATAGTCATTGATAAAATCTAAAATTGTGTAGTCATCACCATAGTTATTTGCTGTTTTTGTTGCTTGATACAAATCTTCTATGGTTATGTTTTGACCGTCCTTGCCGTCCTCGCCATTTTTAACTGTAAATGCACTTGTTTTACCATTGCTATATTTAACAATATAGGTTTGATAAACTCCGTTTGTTTCTCCTTTGGTTATTGACACAACGCTTGGTGACAAAAACGAGTTGCAAATAAACATACATGCCACGCAGATAATAACTAATAATACATATTTAAAAAAACTTTTCACCTTCATATTATTCCCTCTATATG
>CAVISZ010000125.1:0-4625 GCA_963645585.1 uncultured Eubacteriales bacterium | reverse complement strand
GCCAGCAACTGATGGTTATATATAATGTGATGCCGTTGTTTACAACGGATTTGCGTTAGCAAATTGATTTGTGAATGCAATGAACAAAGCATCATCACATAGTTTATATTAAGGAACGAGAGAGAGTGGGTTTGTGCTTGCACAAAAACGCACTCGAAATCGTGACGCCAATATATATAGTTTATATTATCGGAAGTTTTGTCTGAATGCACACGAGACAAAGCGAGTGTATATTCAAGCAAAACTGATGTTTATTCAAACTGTGATGCCACGATTTATCGTGGTGGTTGCGTTTAGCAACTTGAAATTTGACTTGCTCAAATTTTAACATCACATAGTTTACACTTTTGCAAATTGAGAATTATATAAATGATAATAAAAACCTTTTTTCTCCAAAAGTTCATCGTGCGTACCCTGCTCTATTACATTGCCCTTATTCATAACTAAAATGCGGTCTGCATTTTTAATTGTTGAAAGTCTGTGAGCAACAATAAATGTTGTTCTGTTTTTCATAAGGGTGTCAAACGCTTCTTGAATTTTTAATTCGGTTCTTGTATCAATGTTGCTTGTTGCCTCATCTAAAATAAGCATTGGAGGTTTTATAAGCATAACCCTTGCTATACACAAAAGTTGTTTTTGACCTGCCGACAAGTTCCCGCCGTCCTCGGTTATTTTTGTTGCATAACCATAAGTCAGTTTATTTATAAAGTCATCGGCACCTGCAAGACGGGCTGCTTCTTTAATTTCGTCATCTGTTGCGTTTGGTTTTCCATAGGCAATGTTATCACGAATTGTGCCCGAAAATATCCACGTTTCCTGCAAAACCATGCCATATTTATTTCTAAGCGAACGTCTTTTAATTTGCGTTATATTATTGTCATCAAGCAAGATTGCACCGCTATTTACATCGTAAAAACGCATTAAAAGATTAATAAGCGTTGTTTTACCACAACCCGTTGGACCTACTATGGCTATTGTTTGACCTGTTTGCACTTCTAAATTAAAATTTTCTATCAAGTTTTGTTTAGGGTTGTATGAAAAATTGACATTTTGAATAGAGATGTTTCCGTCTGTGCTTGCAAGTTCTGGCAAGTTGGCATCGCTTGGCTCGTCCTTTGCTTCTAAAATATAGAAAATACGCTCACAAGAAGCAAGTGCGGCTTGAAGTTCGGTGACTTCTGACGAGAGTTCGTTAAATGGTTTTCCAAATGAGTTTGCATAACTCAAGAAACTTGAAATTAAACCAACCGAAATATTGCCCGAAGATATTGCAAGCAAACTTCCAACAAACGCAACCATTATATAAACAAAGCCGTTTATAAAGCGTGTTGCAGGGTTGCTTAAATTTGAATAAAATTCCGCTTTTTCTGCCACTTTGTAATATTTTTGGTTGATTTTTTCAAAATTTGCAACTGCTTCATCTTGATAATTGAATGCGGAAACAAGCTTATCTCCGCTTATCATTTCTTCCAAGTACCCATTCAAATCACCCTCATTTTTTGCCTGCAAAGCAAATAATTTAAATGATTTTTTTGCAATAAACCAAGAAATAAGCAAACTAAGAGGAGTTAAAACAAGCACCACAAGGGCAAGCGTTGCGTTTAAAATAAACATAAACACAAGTGTTGCAATTATTGTAACAATTCCGTTTGTAATGCCCGAAATGCCCTCCAAAAAGCCGTCTGTTATTAAGTCAACATCATTTATCATACGGCTTAAAAGGTCGCCATGTTGATTGCTATCTATGAATTTAAGCGGAACAGTGTTAAATTTTTCAAAAATGAGTTTTCTTTGATATTCGCTCGACTTAAAACAATAAATATTTGTAAACAAGTTGCCAAGCCATGTAAATAACACATTAATTAACACAAAAGCGCCAACATAAATCAAATTTATGCCCAAATTATAAAAATCTACATTCCCAGCACCAACAACGCTATCTATTGCTCTTCCCAAATAAATTGGAGCAAGCAATTCAAAAAATGTTTGAATAAAAATTGAAACAAGAGCCACAAACAAATATCCATGAAAAGGCTTGCCAAATTTGATTATTTTTTTAGCGTATTTAATAGATTGTTTTAGTGTTAGCCTGCTCTTTTTTGCATTTTTGACCAATTGCCCTTCGTTAACAACGGGACTTTCTTCTTCTGTAGGAGTGTTTCTTAGCGCTTTAACATTATTGATTTCGTTCGCCATTTACTTTACCTCCTTTTTGTTTTGAGAGTTGTAAATTTCTCTATAAATATCGCAAGATAAAAGCAGTTCTTCATGCTTGCCTACGCCAACAACATTGCCGCTATCTAGCACGATTATCACATCGGAGTCCTTAATTGAATTTGTGCGTTGAGATACAATTATTTTTGTTGTTTCTTTTAGCATCACTGAAATTGAGTGTCTTAGTTTAAAGTCGGTTTCAAAATCAAGAGCTGAGCTTGAGTCGTCTAAAATTAAAATTTTAGGAGAGCCTACAAGGGCTCTTGCAATTGTTAGTCTTTGTCTTTGACCGCCCGAAAAGTTTGTTCCGCCTCTATCTACTTTGGTTTTTATTCCGTCTGGTTTTTCCATTACAAATTCATACGATTGGCTAATTTTTAAGGCTTTAATTAAGTCCTCTTGAGTTGCGTTTTTATCTCTAAATTTTAAGTTGCTCTCTATGGTTCCTTTAAAAAGTGTTGGATTTTGAGGAACAATAGAAACATAATCACGCAGGCTTGTTAAATCGTACTTTTTGATGTTTACATCATTGATTAAAATTTCGCCTGACGAAACATCGTAAAAGCGTGGGAGCAAATTAACAAGAGTGCTCTTACCGCTTCCCGTTCCGCCAATTACGCCAATTGTGCTACCCGCTTCAATTTTGAGTGAAAAACCGTTAAGAATGTATTTAATTTTATTATAGGAAAAATTAACCTCTTTAAATTCGATGTTTGCTGGAACATCTTTTGTTAAAATAATTGGATTTGCAACTGTTTTGATTGATGAGGAAAGATTATATACTTCTTTTATACGTTTGATGCTTGCACCTGTTCTTGTGTATGTGATAATGAGTCTTGCAATAACAACCAAAGCCATAGAAATTTGACTAAAATAGTTAATAAAAGATATAATTTTGCCTTGAGTGAGTCCGCCAACATTTACTCGAACGCCTCCCCAATAAACAACCGCAATTACGCCAAGATTGACGCAAAGATACAAAAGTGGTTGCATGATTGCAGATAGTTTACCAATTCGCATGTTGCTATTTGTAAACTCTCCGTTTACCTTATTAAATCTGTCTTTTTCGTAGTCTTGTTTGTTAAACGCACGCACTACTCTATTGCCCGACAAGTTTTCGCGGGTTACGTTACTGACTCTGTCTAGTTGATTTTTTGCGTCTAAGTACATTGGTGATGCTTTTTTCATTATAAAAAATACAATTAGCAAAATTAGTGGCATAACCACAACAAAAATAAGCGATAATCTTGCATCAATAATTATGGCAGCAATTGTTGAGCCAATAAGCAAAAATGGAGCACGTGCAACATTTCTTATTGTCATGCTTATTGCGTTTTCTAGTTGTTGAACATCATGTACAATTCTGTTTGTAAATGCCATGGTTGTATACTTGTCTTTTTCAACGCTACTTAATTCAGTGATGTGTTTATACATGTCACGCCTTATATCAAGACCAACGCCACGGCTCACCTTAGATGCACATTTTGAGCAACCAATTGCACACACAAACCCTAAAAGGTTCATGCCAATTACTATCAAACTAATGATTAGTATATATTTTTTATCGCCGTTTGGAATGCCCACATCTAAAATTAAAGCAACCAAAATTGGTGTAATTACATCAAAAACAGCCTCCAAAAATTTGATTGCAGGTCCTAAAATTGCTTTTCCTTTATATTTTTTTAAATAATTTGACAACTTAAACATTAAAATTTTTCCTAAATATATTGCTAGTATATGGAAAAATAAAATATTAAGCAAATATTTAACAAAAAATGTAAAAAATTAAATAATTAAATAATTGTTTTTAATAAATAAAGTGTGAGAAAAACTGCAAAATTCAAGTTTACTGCATTCATCACTAAATTTTAACTTTTTTTCTTAATATAATTATATACTATTGACATTATTGATTCTTTTTCATCTTTTGTTAATAATTGCCAATTGTTGATTAATTCTTTTGTTTCAGGCGTAGCAACTATAATGTTTTCATCAGCAAAAAATTCTGCAAGAGAAATATCAAAAGCATCACACACCGCACTTAATGCAGGAATTGTTGGCATTGTTTTACCATTCATCCACTGTGTGAATGTTTGTTGAGATAACCCAGACTCTTGGCTTAGCCTATAAAACGACCAACCATGGGCAACTCTCAACTTATCAATTTTTTTAAATATTTCCATACTAAACACCTTTAAGAATGTCTTTATTGTAAAATTTATATCATAAAACACATATTTAAGTCAATTACTCAAAAAAAGACTTAAACATCTTTCTTGCCAAGAAACCGCTTGCAGAGCAAGCATGCCTTAAACCTTGTGTTTAAGGCATAAAAAAACACCGAACTTAATCGGTGTTTTTTTGGTTTCTTGGCAATGTTCTATCTTCCCAGGCCGTCGCCAGCCAAGTAT
>CAVISZ010000124.1:0-7095 GCA_963645585.1 uncultured Eubacteriales bacterium | reverse complement strand
AGCTTGCCCTTGAAGTTTTAACCAACAATAAATCTTGGGAACAAGCGTTGCAAGAGGACTGGCGAAAAACCAAAAATTGGCAACCAGGTTGGGAATATATTATTAAATAAGAAGCGGTTTATGTGCAATAAAAACATGTAAAAAATAACTTTAATTAGATATATCATAAGAGTCACACATTGACAAGAAAGCCAATATATGATAAAACACTAAAAGTAAATTTGGAGGAGAAATGTACAATTTTTCATTAGTAGAGTTATGGAACCTAAGAGCAGAACTTGATGATGCAGTTTTGAGACATAATTATGATAAAATTAAAACAATTAAAGAGAAATATAAAACTCTTGTAGAAAATGGAAGGTGTCTAATCACAGCATTCTATTGCTATAACCAAGCGTTTTGTAATTTAAACAATAGAAATAATCATTATTACGCAAATGTTTTTTGTATTTTGGATAACATTCAAAATTATGAAGATTTTTATCTAAATTGTAAAAAAGCATCATTAAAAATCAAGTTGCCAAGTTCTGCAAGTTTTTTGGCGTCAGACATTTGGACTCTTAGGGCAATGTTTGATAAGTTTATCGTTAAAGCATCTTGTAAAGATGAACAAGATATTCAAAACAACATGATTTTAGGAAAGGCAATAATAGGCAAACTAGACCAGTTATTGCATAATAATGATTTAGATATTTGGTCAGAAGATATTTCAACAATAAAAAATGAAGTTGTAAAAGAATATTCAGAAATTTATGGCACTAACAGACCAAAACTTGGATATGCAGAACTATCACAAGAATTTATGGAAAAATAGTCGGCTTGCGTTAGGAGTGGTTATGAAAAATTATTCTCATGTTGTCATAAAAAATAAAGATAGCAAAAAGGCAAACTGTTTGGCACTAAACAAACAAAAATTTACAACTGTTAAAAGCAAACATAATGCAAACAAAGAATTGTGCTCTGTTGCAAATGCAATTTTAAAAACGCATATCAAGGCTTTTAAGGAGTTGTCACAATGATAAAATTTGATAATGAAAAAATAATGCTACTACACCAAATGGTGATAGAGCAAACAGGCGGTTCGTTAGAAGTTAGAGATAAAGCACTTTTGGACTCTGCGGTAAATAGCATATATCAAACATTTGACGGAGTTGACCTTTATCCTAGCATAGAAGAAAAAGGTGCAAGGCTCTGCTTTGCTTTAATTTCAAACCACGCTTTTGTTGATGGGAACAAGAGGGTTGGTATTTTGGCAATGCTGTCATTTTTTAAAATGAATGATGTACATCTGCGTTACACTGATGCAGAAATTGTAAAAATTGGCTACGCATTGGCAGAAGATAAATTAAAATATAAAGAGTTGCTAAATTGGGTGGGCGCTCACAAAGTAGAAAAAGACTATTGTAGATAGATTAATCTGAGATAATCAACTTGTTACTCAAAGCTAGTTTTATTGCGAGATAAAATAAAGAAAAACGTGGTGCATATAAAGCATCACGTTTTTAGATTGGGAAATCTTGATATTTATTTAGAAGAACGTTTTGTTGACTTAGAACTGCTTTTTGATGATTTGCAAGAATCTTTAGTTGTTCTAGAAGATCCGCAATTTGAACAATCTCTAGTTGTTTTTTCGTTCGCCTTTTTATTTCTACCAAACATATTTCCACCTCCTATAATTTGCAAGATTATTCTTGCATTTTTATTTTGTGCATAATGTAACTTTTTATACATAATACAACCAATGTTTTTTATTGGAAATATTTTTACAAACATTAAATAATTGAAAAAAGGTAGTAAACCAACAAAACAAACTTTACCAAGTAAAAATGTAGTTAATTTTATACTATGAATTTTGACACCATTTTTGACACCGCTTTTTACAGCAAAATCTTTTTGCGAAAAAAATAGCCACTAGATATTGTGTTTCAAACATCTAATGGCTTCTATATGGTGGGAGTTAAAGGACTCGAACCTATGACCCTCTGCTTGTAAGGCAGATGCTCTAACCAACTGAGCTAAACTCCCTCTTTTTCAAGACTTTGTTATGATAGCATACATAAATAACACATGTCAACAATTTTTTTAATTTTTTTTAAAATTTTTTTGTAATTGTTTAAAAGTGCTTCAAAATGTTAAAAATTTGCATATGTACAAAAGCTAATGTTAGGCAAATTATTTCAAAAATATCAAGTTTTGCATTCAAAAAGTCAATTTTTAACCACTTTATGGGCAAAGAGTGGTGTTTTTAGACAAAAAAATCTATATTTAGCACAATATATGCAATTCTACAATTGACAATTGCAAATAATAGTAATATAATACAATTGTAAGAGAGAGGGACAACAATGGTAAATATGACCAAGTTCAATAGAACACTAACAGAGTATATGGAGAAAAAAGGCATTTCTGCTAGCAAAATGGCACAAATGGTAGGCATAAAAGAATCAACTTTTTATGATATGTTAAAAAGTGATAATCCAACTTTAAAAAACACTTTAAAAGTTGTTGATAGTTTGGGTTCATCTTTAGACTATTTTGAGAGAAAATCAAGAACATTTAAATGTGACTATAAAAAAGATTATGTTGTTAACTTGCCAAAAACAGTTAAAGAGTATCTTGCTTTAAATAATATGAGTTATTTATACTTGTGCAAAAAAACAAAAATTTCTAAGGCTAACTTAACTCGTTGGGAGCAAGGCGGAGAGCCTAAATATCAAACAGTGGTTCACTTGGCAAAATTCTTCAAGGTTTCAATAGATAAATTTATTGGAAGAGTAGATTAGTAAAAAACAAACTTTTGTAAGAATTGTAAAAAATATTTTAAAATAATAGTTGACAAGCGGTGGAAGCTTTGATATAATAGCCGTGTTATCGAGTAGAAGTTTCCACTTCTCACCAGTCGAAAAACGATTTGACTGCGGAGTTTTGTTCTTTTCATTTTTTTTAAAGGAATAAGTGGGAGTTTTTGCATCTTTCCACTTATTCTTTTTTTGTGGAAATCAGGTACACACATAAAGGGGGATACAAACATTTTTAAGGAATTGTTAATCAATGAGCAAATTTCAGCCAGTCAAGTGCGTTTGATTGGTGCAAATGGAGAGCAACTTGGCGTTATGCCAAAACAAGATGCTTTGCTTCAGGCAGAAAAAGCGGGGTTAGACCTTGTTCAAATGTCGTTTGCAGGCGGAGTTGCTGTTTGCAAAATTCTTAACTATGGCAAATACAAATTTGATGCCGTTAAAAAAGAAAAAGAATTAAAGAAAAATCAAAAAGTATGCGAACTTAAAGAAATTCAACTTTCTATGACAATCGACAAGCGTGACTTAGAAATCAAAGCAAAACGCGGTTATGATTTTTTAAGTAACGGAAACAAATTAAAAGTTGTTTTAAGAATGAGTGGTCGTCAACAAGCGTACTCAGCAAAAGCAATTGAAGTTGTTAAAAACTATTGCCAAATGGTTGAAGAAAAGGGTACTTGTGACAAAGAACCCGAAATTGTTGGCAGAAACATCATTGTTATAGTGTCACCTAAAAAAGCTAAGTAGTTGTACTTTATTGTTGTTTGATGCCTAAAATCGAACACTTGAAAAACAACATTTAAATGTTCGCGTTTTATTGCGGACAAAATATATTCTAAGAGGAGATAATTTTTATGCCAAAACAAAAATCACATAGCGGTGCTAAAAAAAGATTCAAAGTTACAAAATCTGGTAAAGTTATGATTAACGGAACAGATAGAGGTCATTTCATGACTGAAAAAAGCCAAGCAAGAAAAAGAAAATTAAGACGCGGTAGAGTTTTAGCTAAAACTCAAAGCAAAACCATTAAAAGAATGATCAACGCGTAAGGTTTAAAGGGAGAATAACACAATGAGAATTAAAAGATCAGTTAACGCTCTTAAAAAAAGAAGAGCAATATTAAAACAAGCCAAAGGTTATAGAGGCGCTAAATCTAAACTTTACAGAGTTGCTAGAGAAGCAGTTATGAAAAGTGGTCAATACGCTTATGTTGGTAGAAGACTTAAAAAACGTAACTTCCGTTCTTTATGGATTCAAAGAATCAACGCAGCTTGCCACCAAAATGACATTTCATACAGCAAATTCATGTATGGTTTAAAACAGGCAAACATTGGTTTAAACAGAAAAATTTTAGCTGACATGGCTGTTAACGATGCTGAAGGTTTTAAAGCATTAGTTGCACAAGCAAAAGCTAACTAATTTTGAACAAAAAAACACTCCAAAGAATTTTCTTTGGAGTGTTTTTCATATATGTTGCATTTAAAAATACAAATGTTATTTTTTAAAAAACTCTTTACCTGTAATTAAATAGTTTATCGATACATTGAAGTATTTTGACATGTCAACCAAAAGTTGCAAACTTGGTTCCCTTTTACCGTTTTCGTAATATGACAAACTTTCACGCGAAATATTTAAGTCTATTGCAACTTTTTGTTGATTTAGTTTTTGTTTTTTTCTTATTTCTTTTAAACCTATCATAATTTTCTCTTGACAATATTGTAACAATATGTTAAATTAATTATGTAACAATATGTTACATAACAATGGAGAAAAAATGTTTTGTAAAAATTGCGGTTGTGAAATAGAAGATGATTCAAATTTTTGCCCAAAGTGCGGAGTTCCTATTGTAAATGGCGAAAATGATATTGAATATGAAGAACAAGAACAAGAAACTAAAAGTGTAGTTTGTACACCAAATCAAAACCCTGTAAAGTCTAAAACAAGCTTTGGCGTTGCAATGGCACTTTTGTTGGGTATAATTGGATTAATAATAGGTTTAAACATGTATCCACCAAATACAGAGGAGAGAGAGTCTTTTTTAGATGGTTGGAAGTGTGCATATTTTATAGGGCTTGTGTTTTCAATTGTGTTAGCAATTATGGTTAATGTAGTTGCAAGTGCCTATAGATAATACAAAAAAATGACTGCTTAATTGTTTAATAAAGTTATTTGTATTAAATACCTTAAAGCATATTTTTGTTGTATATTTTTTTGTTAAAAGGTATTGATTAATGCTATTTATTTAATATTTTTTTTGAATATATATTTCAAGACTTGAAATTTGTATAGCAAGTATGCTATACTCTTTTTTTGTTAATAGGAAAGGAAAAATTTTATGAAAAACGAAAAAATAAGAAATATTGCAATCATTGCCCACGTTGACCACGGCAAAACAAGTTTGGTTAACGAGATGTTAAAACAAGGCAATGTTTTTAGAGATAATCAAGTGGTAGAAGATAGAGTTATGGACTCTAACGCTCTTGAAAAAGAACGTGGAATTACCATTTTGTCAAAAAATACAAGTTGCGTATATAATGGAGTCAAAATCAACATTATAGACACTCCAGGACACGCCGATTTTGGTGGTGAAGTAGAACGTGTTTTAAAAATGGTTGACGGTGTTTTGCTTGTTGTTGATGCCTACGAAGGCACCATGCCTCAAACACGCTTTGTTCTTGAAAAGGCTCTTGCACTTAAACTAAAGGTTATTGTTGTTGTTAACAAAATTGACAAGCCAGACGCACGCCTTGCCGAAGTTCAAGACGAAGTTTTAGAACTTTTAATGGACTTAAACGCCGATGACGAGCAATTGGAAAGTCCATTTGTTTTTGCGTCTGCAAGACTTGGCATTTCGTCATTAGACATGAACGTTCAAGGCACTGATTTTGTTCCACTTTTTGAAACAATTTTAAAACACATTCCAGCACCAGAGGGTGACGAAACTGCTCCTGCAAGAATGTTGATTTCTTCTGCTGAGCAAAATGACTACGTAGGTAGACTTGCAATTGGCAAGGTAGAAAGTGGAACTTTAAGAGTTAACGATAACATTGTTGTTTGCAACTATCATGACTCTAGCAAAAATGTAAAAGGTAAAATTGTTCAACTTTTCACTTTTGAAGGTTTAAAACGTGTTCCAGCAAAAGAAGTTGCAGTTGGTGATATTGCTTGCGTTGCGGGAATTGAAGATACAAAAATTGGCGACACAATTTGCTCTCCAGAAAGAGTAGAACCTTTAGAGTTTGTTAAAATTGCCGAACCAAGCGTAGAAATGACATTTTTGGTTAATGACTCGCCATTTGCTGGCAAAGAAGGCAAGTTTGTTACAAGCCGTCATTTAAGAGATAGACTCTATAAAGAGGCTGTTAAAGACCTTTCTTTAAAAGTTAGCGACACTGCAACAAGTGATGCGTTTACAGTTTGCGGTCGTGGTGAAATGCACCTTAGCATATTAATTGAAAATATGCGCCGTGATGGCTATGAGTTCCAAGTAAGCAACCCTCGTGTAAGATTTAAAGAAATTGACGGCAAAAAATGCGAACCAATTGACGTTTTAACCATTGATGTTCCAGCAGACTCTGTTGGCACAATTATGAACAAAATGGGCGTTAGAAAAGGTGAGCTTATATCTATGACCCCAAAAGGTAGCCGTATGAAACTAGAATTTTATGTTCCAGAACGCGGACTTTTTGGCTTTAAAAGCGAACTTTTAACCGATACCAAAGGTGAAGGCATTATGGGTACCGTGTTCTATGATTACGAACCATATAAAGGTGAAATTGAAACAAGAGAATATGGCTCATTAATTGCTTTTGAAAGTGGTGAATCGGTTGTTTACGGCTTGTTTAATGCTCAAGACCGTGGCGATTTGTTTATTGGTGCAGGCGTTCCTGTTTATGGCGGAATGGTTGTTGGTCAAAACCCAAAAGGTGAGGATATTGTTGTAAACGTTTGCAAAACAAAACACCTTTCAAACTGCCGTTCGTCAGGCTCTGATGAGGCTTTAAGACTTACTCCAATAAGAGTAATGAGCCTTGAAGACTGCATTGAATTTTTGGCTCCAGATGAATACATGGAAGTTACACCAAAATCAATAAGAATAAGAAAAAAGATTTTGGATCATAACATGCGTATGCGTGAACGTGGGAAGATTTTAAGAGGTGAAGCGTAGAAAAAACATCGCCCTATGGTGCAGATTTGCTTAAAAAAGCAAATCGTAGCACTTAGCGGGCGTGTTTTTTCTCTTCTACCGACCAAACGTCCTCACTTATTTCATGCGTTCGGAGTCGGTACTCTCGTG
>CAVISZ010000123.1:0-5619 GCA_963645585.1 uncultured Eubacteriales bacterium | reverse complement strand
TGTGGCAAGTTGAAGCACTAAGTTTAATTTTGGTTTTCTTTTCATTTATATTCTCTCCCCCTTTAATTCGGCTTTGCCGAACAATTATGAATTATGATTGATGAATGATGGATGTGGTTTTATTATATTTTTCCAATAGGCAGGATAACCCCTCAGTCACGCATTTAGCGTGACAGCTCCCCTGACAGGGAGCTAAGGTTTGTGAGTCCGCCAAGATTGCACACGCCACTCCAACGGACTACTTCGCTAGGTGCCTAAATTCTTCAATCTTCACTAATCATTATTCATTTGCTAGAGTTTGCGTTTTTCGCAACTCTCGCATTCATTTTATCGCGGGGGGGGGAGAAGTCAACTAATTTTTTCATTTTTTTAAAAAATGAGGTAAATTTTTTAAAATTGGGGTAACAACAATAAAAATAGTGACATTTTTCTAAGTTTAATCAGAAAAATCATCACTATTTTAATTATTAATGAAATTAAGTTGAGCGAATGGTAATTAATTTGAAACCAAGTTATCTAAGTCAGTTTCTTGCATTACTTCTTCTTGTGTTAGTTTTGGTTCTTGTTTTTCTTCTTTTTGTTTTTTTGCTTTTCTTATTTTACGAACATATGTTTTTGCAAACAAGCCTGGAAGCAAAAGCACATTAGAGTAAAGCATACATGCTATGCAAGTAAACAAGGCAAGGCAAACAAACAATATAGAATTTAAAACATTGAAAACGCCAATTGTAAGCACGCCAAAAGCGGAAACACCGCTTAAAACTAGCACTTTATTTAAAATTGCTTTTGTTACATCGTCTGCCAAAACATAGTTAGACTGTCTATCATATTTTTCGGTTGATTGCAACATATCTTTTGCTTTTTTCAAGTAAATAAATGATGCCAAAATTGAAATTACAGTTACAAATGGAATTGCGATAAATGTTACATAAGTTAATTGCACTCTTGCAACCATTAACAAAGCAAGAGCAAAAGCGTTGTTAAACACTGCAGAAACAAATGAAAGCACGCCAGCATTTACACCCATTCTTGCCATGATGTATGCACACATTAATATTGCACAAACAAGCGTTGCAAGTGCGGTTGTAACAACAACTGTGCCGTCTACTGCACTGCCAAACTCAGCAACCAAAACGTAGTTATTGTTTTCAATATCTTCGGCAGGAGTTTGAGCATAGAATTTTGTTATTAAGTCACTTTTTATTGCGTTTATTAACGCTTCTTTTTCTGTTTGGTTACCATTAAAAGCAAATTTTACAACCAAGCAATATTCTTGCATTTCATTTACTTCTACTGTATACACTTGACCATTTACATCGTTAGTTTTTAAAACATCATCTACTTCTGCTTTAAACTCATTATATGTTTTTTTATCGTCAAGTTTTGTTTCGGTTCCTGCAACAACAGAAACAACAATGCCACCCGTGTAATCAAGACCTTTATTAAAGCCCACAGTGCATGCAAGCACAATTGCCAAAATGCCAACTACAATTGGGGCGATTAATGCTTTATAAAAGCCTTTAGAGAAACTATATTTTGTGTTTTTAAGATTAGTTTTCATTGTTCTCTCCTTTTTCAAATTTTACTTTTTTGTAATTTTTTGGATTTAAAGTTACATACCAAGTAACAAAATCTTTTAAAAGAACAATGGTGTTAAACAATGCAACAAAAGTTGATGTTGCAAGACCAATTGCAAAGGTTGAAATATAAGGAATATTCCAGAAAGCAAGGCTTAAGGCACCAAGGAAAACCATTGCACAGATGTCTAAGTTTACAAGCCATGATTTTTTGAAACCTGTTCTTACAGCAAGTTGCATTTTATGCAAGTAGTAGAATTCTGATTTAATTTTGTTTAAATAAATTACATGACAAACTGCCATTATTCCAAGACCTAAAAGTGCACCAAAGATTGTTGCAACAGAGCCTGTTGTTATTGGAAGTGCTTGAAGAAGGAAGATTGTGAACACTGCACCAAACAAAATTGACATATCGGCAACAAAGCCAAAGTCACCATACATGATTGGCAAAACAACCATTAATGCAAGAAGCATTACTGCTACTGCTATCATGCTATAAAGCAACACTTTAGAGCCAAGGGTTGCAGTTGTTTCGTTATTGCTGATAACTTTAATTTGAACGCCTGTTGAAGCCATTAAAATTTGCAAAGCGTATTCTTTTGATTGTTGTTCTGAATATGCACTATTGCCTTCTGAATAGAATGACAAATAATCATTGGTTGATTTTTCTACTTTTAATTCTGTAGATTTTTCACCACCAATGTAAAAATATATTTTAGAATCTTCTGTTGCACTTACTTGTTTAGTAAGTTCGGCATATTTTTTAGCGCCCTCTTTTGTGAACTGAATAGTTACGCTGTTATAAGATACAGTTGAAGGAACAATTGTTGAAGAATATGCGTTTTTTACGTCTGTGCCAACAATATCGTAAGAATTTAACTCTTCTTCAGTGATTGTGTCTTGTGATTTGCTAGAGATGAAGAAAGTTTTTGGAGTGCCTATTATTGACAAAATTGAACTAGCGTTAGATTTTGACTCTACTTCTGCTCTGATATAATTGCCTTGACGATAAACTTTTGAGCCAACAAAGCCTTGTGAGTTTAAAATTGAACGGATTTGGTTGACTGTGTTTTCTACGTCTTCATCTTCTACATTTTCGGAAGTGATTTTGTAAACTGCACTATTGCCGTTTGCGATTTCACTTGTGGCACTTATTGAATTAAACAAGCCGTTATATTTGCTTGACGATGGCAAATTGAATTGTGCAAAGCAAAGAAAAAGTGACAATGCAAGCAAAATGGCAGTTAAGATAAAATTAAATTTTGCTCTCTTTTTATTCATTTAGTCTCCTATTATTTTATGGATTGTAAGCCAAAATTTCTGCCTTAAAAAGGCGAAAAGACCCCTAATTTCCATTTATTACTAGAGTATTATAGTAAATTAGGCATTTTAAGTCAATTATTTTTTAAATATTGACACAAAACTAAGTGAATAAACTTTTTTGGTTAAAAACCGCTTGCATTTTTGATTGATGCAAGCAAAAATGTCGTTAAACTAAAGTTATTTCTTTTAAATACAAAAAATAGGGCTTAAAGACCATGCTTTTGCCCTAAATTTTAATATAACCCTAAAAATTGTTTGTTTTTAAATTTATTCTTTTGTGGCAAAGAAGGCTTAACGCCTTTTAAAGTTAACCGCTATTATTCCCGAAATTGCACCTGCAATGCTACCAAAGATGAGGTCGTTTATAAGTGTTCTTTCAAAGCAGAACCCACCATTTAAAATTGAGAAAACAACAAATGCGAGCATGGTGTAAACAAGTCCTATAAAAAGTCCTGTTATTAAGCCCATTTCTTTACATTTTTTTAAGCCATAAAACGAACCAACTATGATGCTAAAAATTTTTATTACTTGATTAATTGGTTTAATTGCTTCTTCTTTAATATCACAAAATCTTAACACAAATGCAAAAATACAAATTGCAATAAGTGAGATTGATAACGCCATAAGTGAACCTTTTAAAAGGCACACAAAAAAGTTGCCTTTTGATACTTTTTCATCTACTGCACAATCTAGTTTCATAAAAACCTCCTATGCTTTAAACATATGAGATTTATTGGTTAATTATTACATATATAGTTAAAAACAAACACTGCTATTTTAAAAAAATATTTGTATTTCTTCTTCAAATACTTGCAAAAGTAGCAAATATAATTTGTTTCAATCAAAAATTGCAACACAGCATTATAAAAAAGAAAAAAAACAAGGCAGATTCAATTTTTTTTAGAATTGCCTTGCTTATTTTAAGTTTTTGTGTTTATTTCATCAAAAAGCCAAAGAGAACTGCAAACAGAACTATTACTAATATAGGAATGGCAATTTGAGTAAAAGTTGAAAGAATCATTTAAACAATCTCCTATTTTGTTTGTATTATACAACAAAAAATCTATGATTTCAAGAGGTATATGCTAAATTTTGTATTCTTTCATGTATTCGTCTCTAAAATCTAAAAGTCTATCTTGCATAATTGCCTCTTTAACCTTATCGGCTAATTTTATTAGGTGATACAAATTATGAATTGACAAAAGTTCTGCCCCTAGCATTTCGCCCGATTTGATTAAATGATGAATGTATGCCCTTGTAAAGTTTTTGCAGGCGTAGCAATTGCAGTCTTTTTCAATAGGCTCAAAGTCGCGAGCGTATTTGGCGTTACGAATTACAAGTTTGCCATAGCGAGAAAAAGCAGTGCCGTTTCTTGCAATTCTTGTTGGCAAAACGCAGTCCATCATGTCAATGCCTCTTGCAAAACCTTCTACCAAGCAGTCTGGGCTTCCAACACCCATTAAATATCTTGGCATGTTTTCTGGATAAAGTGGTTGCAAAAAGTCCAAAATGTCATACATTACCTCTTTAGGTTCGCCAACCGAAAGCCCTCCAATTGCAATTCCGCATCTTGCATATGGAACAACCTCTTTTAAACTTCTTTCTCTTAAATCTTTAAAAAAGTTGCCTTGAACAATTGGGAACAGCATTTGGTTTTCATTTTTTTGCACATCGTAGCATCTTTTAAGCCATCTTGTTGTACGCTCAAGTGCCTGCTCGGCATATTTGTGGCTTACGCCTGGTTTTGAACATTCATCAAAAGCCATAATGATGTCTGAGCCTAAATCGTTTTGAATTTTCATGCACTTTTCTGGAGTCATGTACAATTTTTCACCGCTAAGGTGAGAACTAAACTCCACGCCATCTTCGGTTATTTTGTTAAGTTTTGCAAGCGAAAAGACTTGAAATCCGCCACTATCGGTTAGAATTGGTTTATGCCAATTCATAAACTTATGAAGCCCGCCCGCTTCTTTTACAATGTCATTACCTGGGCGAAGGTATAAGTGATAGGTGTTTGATAAAATTATTTGAGCACCCATATCTTCTAAGTCTTCAGGACGCAAGCCTTTAACAGTGCCAAGAGTGCCAACTGGCATAAAAACAGGAGTTTCTATATCGCCATGAGGGGTGTGAAAAACACCAACCCTTGCTCCTGATTGTTTACATACGTGTTTTATTTCATAAGAAAATTTTTCCATTTCTTGTTCCTTTTTTTTAGTGTTATTAAATTTTATTGTGACACCTACAATATTACTTTAATCTTAAAAAAAAAGCAATAACAAAATTGCTTTTTAAAATTAAACTTTATTTTTGCAAATCATTTTTGTTTTTAATTGTTGTTTTGCCGTTTACGATAAGTGCTACCTGTTTTGCAAACTCCATTGCTTTTTCTTTTGGTATGCACATTTTAGAATTATTGTTTATATCTTGTAAAAAGTCTACAAAAACATATTTAATACCAAATGGTATATCTTTATCATAATATACATCAGAACACTTCATAGTCAGGGGATAAAAAGTTTTTGAATGAATATTAAAGTATTTTTTAACAATAAGGTTATTATTAACAGTGCCTGTATGTTTTAAGCAATTAATAAACTTGTTAAAATCTTTTACAACAACATTATTATCAGAAAAATACCTACCACACGATTTATCATCTACTATAAAATTTACTTTATTATTTTTATCAACATATATTTGATTAAAAATATTATGG
>CAVISZ010000122.1:0-3715 GCA_963645585.1 uncultured Eubacteriales bacterium | reverse complement strand
TAAACTATGTGATGTTAAAATTTGAGCAAGTCAAATTTCAAGTTGCTAAACGCAACCACCACGATAAATCGTGGCATCACAGTTTGAATAAACATCAGTTTTGCTTGAATATACACTCGCTTTGCTTCGTGTGCATTCAGACAAAACTTCCGATAATATTATCAACGCAATTTGTAAAGTCTTTATTTATTTTTTTAAATACTTTCCGTTAAAAATTTTATATAAAAAAATCATCACTTTTTATTCATGACTTTAACAATTATTAATTATTGATAGATAAATTGTTTTGCTTTTATCAACAAAAAAAATCGCACTTAGAATTCTAAATGCGGTGTTTTTTGCAATATAAAATTTAAAATTATTCCATATCGTATTTTTTCTTGAATTTGTCTAATCTACCACTAGCGTCAACAACTTTTTGTTTACCTGTAAAAAATGGGTGGCATTTGTTGCAAATGTCAACTTTGATAGTGTCGCCACTTACGCAAGAGCCAGTTTTAAATGTATTTCCACAAGCACAAACAACTGTAACTTCGTGATAATTTGGTTGGATTTCAGTTTTCATATTCGTTTCACCCTTTTAGTATTATTTAGTAAATTTTAACAAAAAGAGTTTATCATACGCCTTGCAAATTGTCAACACATTTTAGCAACATTTTTCGCAAGTGTGTATATATTGCCCGCGCCTAAAAACAATACGCCATATCCTTGCTTGATTTTTTCATTTATGTAACTGACAATTTGGCTCTCGTCCTTAATATATATGGCGTTGTCGCCCAAATGCCTTTTTAATGCCAGTGCAGAACCGCTATAGCAATACTTTTCACGTGCAGGATATGTTGGAATTATAAGCACATCTTTTACGGGCTTTAAAACGGAAACAAAGTTTTGCATTAGGAGTTTTGTGCGAGAATATGTGTGAGGTTGAAAAACAACCAAAAGCTTACCTTTATAAAAATTTAAAGTTTCAGATATGCTAGAGGCAATTTCGTCTGGGTGGTGCGCGTAGTCATGCACAATAAATTTAGACTTATGCAAAAACTGAAAACGTCTTTCTACGCCCTCAAAGGTGCTAAGTGCCTTGCAAATTGACTGTTTTTTTACATTTAAATGATGTGCCACCGCAATTGATGCTAGTGCGTTTAAAATGTTGTGCCTGCCAATTAAATTTAAGCGTATATGGGCGTATTTTTTGCCGTTAAAATAGCAATCAAAGGTGTATTTACCATTTGATAGCATTTTGATGTTTTGTGCAGTAAAATTGGCGTTTTCTAGCCCAAAAGTGAGCATGTTTTTGTGGCTTACATTTAAACTTGAATTTACAATTACAAAATCACTTTGCGATATAAACTTATTAAATGAATTTTGTACATTTTTAAATGTTTTAAAATAATCTAGATGTTCAGGAGCAATGTTTAGCACAACACTAGTGCTAGGTGAAAATTCTAAAAAACTGTCCTTGTATTCACACGCCTCGCAAACAATAATACTGCCCGAGTTATATTCAAAACTTTTGCCAGTTTTGGCTAAGGCACCGCCCAAATGCAGGCTTGGCATTTGTCCGTCTTGTTTTAAAATTTGAAAAATAAGTGCCGTTGTGGTGGTTTTTCCGTGAGCCCCTGCAATGCAGACACTGGAAGGATATTGTTTTAAAATTTGTGCCAAAAACTGCGCTCTTGACATAACTTTTATTCCATTTGAAATTGCAGTTTGAACCTCTATGTTGTTTTCACACGCACTGGAATACACAACAAGGTCCGCACCCTGTATGTTTTCTTTTTGGTGATGATAAAATATTTTTATGCCCTGCTTTTCTAGTTCTAATGTTACATCAGATTTGCAAATATCACTGCCTGTTACTTTTACGTGCATGCGTTGTGCGAAAATTGAAAGCGAGCTTACACTAACTCCTCCTATCCCCACAAAGTGTATATGTTTTAAATTTTGATTGAACAAACTGTTTTGTGATAGCATAAAATTGTTATAGCATATACTGCTTGCAAGCATTTTTTTTGAAAATTTATATTTTTTTAGGGTTTTCACTCTAATATATATGAAAAAAAACATTAAATTGTTTTGCAAAATGTAAAGTATGTGCTAAAATATACATGCTAGAATAGTTTAGCAATAAATAAAAAGGAAGGTATAAAAACTTGAAAATCTCTGACATTAGAATTAGACTTGTTGACAAAGATGACAGCAAATTAAAAGCAGTTGCTTCAATCACAATTGATGATTGCTTTGTTGTTCACGACATTAAAGTTATTGAAGGAAAAGACGGTTACTTTATTTCAATGCCATCTAAAAAAACTCCAGATGGCGAATATAAAGACATCGCTCACCCAATCAATACAGAAACTCGTGAAGCTGTATCTGCTCAAATTATAGAGGCTTTTAAAACTGCTCCTAGAGAGTAATTGTTAAACCCAAAAAGTTGCTTTTTAAAAAGCAACTTTTTTTATGCTTTTTAAAGAATATATACATTAAAGTAATTACAAAAAAATATATAAACACTATTTAGCAATAAATGTAAAAAGCACTTTGCCATATCAAAAAGCAAAGTGCTTTAAATTTGTAATTATTTTTTAAATTGTTATTTGGAATGCTGGGCGGACACCTAAGGGACTGCTCACAACGCGGTCAATGACAAAGCCTCCAACCTGCAAGAAGAACGCAGAATAATCAAAAGCAAAGTTAGGCGTACGAAACCACCAATGAGCAAAATCAGATAAAGCATCGCTCTTACCATTTAGTACCGAAATATTCTTGTAGCAGAGCATTTGTTCATATTCATAACCGTTGAAAACTGAAACTCCACCATTTAAGAGGTCTAGTTCATCTTCAGAAAGTAACCATAGTTTTTGTGCTTTAGTGGTTGTGCATGCCCCATTGCAGTCTGTAGCAACATTTGGACTTTCTTTATCGTTGATTATTCTGCCTGCTATTTTATTATAAACTGGGTCTGTGCTTGCTGTAATACCGTATGTAGCAAAGAATGTGCTAGTTGTTGAGGTTTCATCAGTTATAAAGGTTTGTATATCACTTCCTTCGTATGTATTGTCTGAGCCATCATCAAACACTTGAGAGCCTAAAGCATATTCGCTAATAAACCAATATGTACCTTTTGGTAGCTCTTTACCATCATCAACAATTTTATCGGTTACTGCTTTCATAGCACCTGTTTTTGAGTCTGATTGGGCAAAAATGTACCAACGAAGTGGATTACTATTGTATGTTCCCATTTCTACATAGTTACGTTGTGCTTTAACGGGGTTCGTTGTTAAATCTGAAAGGCTATAATCTGCTGACTGCCCTGCAGTTGCATTTTCGTCATAATAGAACTCACCTGTTTGTACAGTCAAACTTGTTTCTTTTGTTCGTTCAAAATAGAGGTTTACTGTGTAGTCTCCTGGTGCAACCGAAATATCTTTTATGTTAAGTTTTAATTGAAGTGTTGCGGTGCTTGTGTTTTCTCCACTGCTTACTTTTGCAGGCAAGGATGCTATTATTGCATCACCCGAAAAGTTCATGCCGTTGGCATTGGAAAATGTCATGTTTGTGCCTGTTACATCTTTAATGGTTGCAGTTACTGGAAAGTCTGAATTATTGGTTACGTTAAATACTAAAACAATATCTTCTACCTCTCCCGAGTCGCCCATATCTGAAAAGTAACATTGATTTGAACCTGTATCTCCTGTTACTGTTGCAAGTGTTG
>CAVISZ010000121.1:0-2140 GCA_963645585.1 uncultured Eubacteriales bacterium | reverse complement strand
AATTTTAAAGAGTCACACATGCCATCTATGTTAGGAACATTTAAGTTAATGTCAAAATACAACTTAGAATTACCATAAGTAAAAGTATTATAAGTGAAATTGGAATAATCTGTTACAATAAAGAAAGTTGATTCTAAGCAATTTAAAAAGTCATTTATTGTTTTGGGAATATAAATGCGTTTTTTATTATAACAATCACAATTATATGAAAAATTGTTTAAGTTTAATGCTTTGTTTTTTCTAATATCATCTGCATGCTTATTTTTTGCAACAACAAAATACACATTATCTTTATCGGCACATACACTTTCGAAAATATTTATCATAAACCTTTTCCTTTTTTGATTGATTATATCATAACACTGCAAAAAGTCAAGATTTTGTTAAATATGAATAACTTAAAATAAAAAATGCTTTGATAAAAATCAAAGCAAAAGCATTGCATCGCCAAAACTGAAAAATCTGTATTTTTGGTCAACTGCAACTTTGTAAATATTTTTTATTTCTTCCACGCTTTCAAATGCAGAAACCAGCATCATGAGTGTGCTTTCTGGCAAATGGAAATTGGTTATTAGTCCATCAACAATTTTAAAATCATAAGGTGGATATATAAAAATTTGTGTATCACCCTTATGTGCTTTAATTTCGCCTTTTTTTACTGCTGCACTTTCTAAAACTCTAACCGAGGTTGTTCCGCAAGCAATAACGCGTCTGCCCTCTTTTTTTGCAAGATTAATTTTGCTTGCAACTTCTTCGCTAATTTCATAATATTCTGAGTGCATTTGGTGATGCAGAATGTCGTCCTCTTTAACAGGTCTGAATGTTCCAAGACCAACATGAAGCATGACTTCTAGCACTTGTACGCCTTTTTGTTTTGCTTTTTCCAAAAGTTCATTAGTCCAATGCAAGCCCGCAGTTGGAGCGGCAGAAGAGCCCTCTTGTTTTGAGTAAACAGTTTGATAGTCCTCTTTGTTTTCCAATTTTTTTGTGATATATGGAGGAAGTGGCATAGAGCCTATTCTATCCAAAATTTCTTCAAATCTTCCGTCAAACAAGAATTTTACTCTACAAACGCCATCGGTTAAAAGCTCTTCTACTTGCATAGAAAGTTCATCGCGAAACTTAACAATTGTGCCAATTTTTAAACGTTTAAAAGGTTTTGCTATTATTTCCCAATCAGTTAAATTGATGCGTTTTTGTAGCAATACTTCTATGTTTGCACCTGTTTGCTCTTTTACGCCATAAATTCTAGCAGGAATAACTCGGGAATTGTTTAAAACAACAACATCGCCCGCTTTTAAATAGTCCAAAATGTCTCTAAAAATTTTGTGGTCTATTTGTTTTGTTTTTCTGTCATATACCAAAAGTCTTGCACTATCTCGTGGCTCTGCAGGGCTTTGAGCAATTAGTTCTTCTGGCAAATAGTAATTATATGTACTTTTTTTTGTAAACTCAGTCATCTTGCACCGCCTTGTATGTGTCTAATTGTGCTTTTTTATCGTCAGTAAGTGCAACTCCAAAATGCTCGTATGCCTTGGCAAGAGCAACCCTTCCGCGTGGGGTTCTTGCAATAAAGCCAAGTTGCAACAAATATGGCTCGTAAACGTCCTCAATGGTTGTTGCGTCCTCACCTGTTGATGATGCAAGTGTTTCTAGCCCAACTGGTCCACCTGCGAATTTTTTTATAATTGCAAGCATAACTTTGCGGTCTATTACGTCTAAACCAAGGTTATCTATTTCCATAAGTTCAAGTGATTTTTTTGCCATTGCAAGGTCAATGTGCCCCTCCCCTAAAACATCGGCATAGTCACGAACACGTTTTAAAAGTCGGTTTGCAAGTCTTGGAGTTCCACGGCTACGGCGAGCAATTTCGCCACACGCATCGTCATCAAGTTTTACATTTAAAATTTTTGCCGAGCGGTTGATAATTATTTTTAACTCGTCTTCTGAGTAAAGTTCTAGTCTGCAGATAACGCCAAAACGGTCACGGAGCGGACCAGTAAGCATGCCTGCCCTTGTTGTTGCACCAATTAGAGTAAATGGTTGAATTTTTAAGCGCATGTTTCTAGCGGACGGACCTTTGCCCACAATGAAATCTAGTGCAAAATCTTCCATTGCAGGATACAAAACTTCTTCAACG
>CAVISZ010000120.1:0-2580 GCA_963645585.1 uncultured Eubacteriales bacterium | reverse complement strand
TATCGGAATAGTTGGAGCAAAAAAACGGTACATTCTTGAATTATGATGTTTTTTTTGTTTGCCCTACATAAAAAAACGTGGAAATAGGTGGTTGTCAAAATTGCAAAGTTGGAGACTAAAAACTGAGGAGATGTTACATCGATGTTACATCATTCTGGAAGAATGAAAAGAAACATTGAAAAATTGCGGTTCGGTGGTTGGTGGTGGTGGGTTTTAAATCCATTGCACTATAAAAGTATTGCAAACGGTTTGGTTTTTAAGGTTGTTGCTAGTGACTTGCAGACTATAACCCAGAAGTGATATAATCGAGAAAATAAAAAAAGCGGTGCTACCAACACCGCAATAACAAACACTTGAACAGTCACGAACAAATGATTTTTTTATATTTATAATAATACAATTTTTTGACTATAAACGCAATATAATTTTATTTATTAGCATATAAAAAACAAAGGTGGTTACTGTTCAATACAAGGACAAACCGCCTTTTTTTGGTGGTTGGAAAAGGGGAAATAATGAGAGTAATACACAAAGAAAGCGGAATGGATGAAGAATTGTTTAGCTTAGTTTTAGCGAATGGAATTATTGCACACAGAGACATTGAAAACGAATATATAGTTATATTTGTTGATGAAAATACTTGCGTTCAGGTTGAATCAAACAACGAAGAAATCACGGAATTATTATTATCAATCCCACTGTATTCCGTTGTTCGTGTATTGGGGCATATTGGTGTACGGCTAACAGAACGAAAAACAGTACTAAATTATATTATTGCAGAAGAAGTTAAAGAAATGTGCTAGCTAGTTGGCTAATTGGTAGGTGAGATAATGCAAACAGAACAAGAACGGAAAGAAAAACGAAAAGAACGGAATCAAAAGTACTGGAACGAACATAAAAAAGAAATAGCAATTAAACGAAAAAGAAAACGAATGTTATTAAAACAAGCGGAAAAATTCGCCAACGACATTCAGAACGATGAATCTTTGCAACGCTTGTTAGTTGAATTGACAGAGGACGAAAACGTAAACAAGGAAACGATTATAAAAGATTCTTTAATGGAGTACGCAAGGAAAAAAAAGCATGTCGAAAGGTAGAAAACGAAAAGAAAACGATATATTCACTAGTATGACCTCATCAGACAACTACGCTCCTATTTATGACGGATTTATGAAGTCGGAACAGTTTAAAGCACTTCCAGATAAAGCAAAATTGTTGTTGATTGGGTGTTATATTAGGCGAAATGAAAAACAGGGGCAAGCCAACTTACACATGATAAACAAGGAAAACGGCATAGAACGTGGAGATTATGGCTATCTCAATGCAGAACGTGGTTTTTTCACGTTTCCGCATAAAGTATTGAAATCGTATGGCTTGAATCCAAAATACTGTTACAATCGATTGTTTCCGCTCCTGGTTGAACGTGGATTTATTGAAATTGTTAGTTGTGGGAAGTATTCCAGAAAAGAAAATATCTACCGACTGTCCGCAAAGTGGAAACAGTAAAAAACATTTTTTCGCTAGTTCACTGGTTAAACCAATTTTTGCTAAATTGGTTCACTGGTTAAACCAATTTTTGCTAAAATGTGCTAAATTGGTTCACTGGTTAAACCAATTTTTGCCATTTTTGGGGGGTGATTGGTTCACTCAGTGAACACTCTTTAAATATTTACCATAACAAGGGAATTTTTATTAGCTTGAGATGACCGCAAGCGGTCGAGCGAGTTGTGGAAAACTTCTCACACTTTCCGCATAACTCACGAAAAACTAAAATAAAAATCAAGATTTTTTAAATTGAAAGGGGGGGTGTATGGTATCTGATGAGAAGATAATTAGCACGCTTCTAAGTTCTGGAACAGTAAAAGAAAGTGCTAAAAAACTAGGAATTTCAGAAAGTACTATTTACAACCGCATGAAAGAAAAACGATTTACAAACAAAATTGATTGGGTAAAATGGGAAATCCTGGAGCAACTGAAAGATAATCTAATAGCGGAATCTAGCAATGCTATAGCGGTTATTTCTGGAATTATGAACGATAGCGAAGTAAATAGTGCTGTTCGGTTACAATCGGCACAGGCTATCATAAATACATCATTGAAATTTTTAGAGGTTGCGAACAGGGCAAACGAAAGTTTAAAAGAATCTATCGAAGATGAATGGCTAGATATACCGCTATAAATGGGAATATTTTTACTCATTTGCGTTATAATGGTGTTGGTAGTCGATTTAAGCGGTTTTTATTGTTTATGGTATAAAATATCAACGAACATAAAAAAGTCGCTTAAATCGCAAATAAACGATGTTTAAAGCTATTTGAATAGTAATTTTGACAAGTCCAACAATGATAAACGGGCGGTTCGGTGGTTGGTGTTATCCACTTAGAAAAATTATTTAAATATGGGGCAAGTTAGACAAGAAAATAACGCAAGAAAATTGTTATAAAAAACAAGAAGTCTTGAAACGCTTACCGTATAAGCAATGCAGAGGATTTACATTATCGTCCAACTATTCCCAGAATTTACATTATCGGAATAGTTGGAGCAAAAAAACGGTACATTCTTGAATTATGATGTTTTTTT
>CAVISZ010000119.1:0-3510 GCA_963645585.1 uncultured Eubacteriales bacterium | reverse complement strand
ATTTTAAGCTTTAACAGTTCAAGCAGAATTGAAAATTTTTCACCAAGCAAACTACAATATAACACTGACACTATTTTAGGCAAAGTTGCAAAAGACACATTATTTGGCGTAAATAATGAGGTTATTATAAGAGCCAACCAAATAATTAACGAAAAAACAATTGAAGATGCCTCTCGCCACAATCGCCTAAACCAACTTTACTTTTTGGCAAATTAAAATTTAAAAATTATCACATTTTTCATGTTTGCTAAAATATTAACCATTAATAAAAAATGACAACAAACGACATTGAAAAATATGATAAATTATTTAAAAATTAAAAAAACAAGAAAAATTTAAGTTTTGGCACAATTTTTCTTGTTTTTTTTGTTATTTTTTTATTTATGCAGTTATTTTTCTTACTTTACTTATTATTTTATTGTTTTTATTGCTCAACATCATCAAAAGTATTAAAGTAATCTTTTGCAAAAAATTGCTCAAGTGTTATACCTGCACCATAACACAATTTTTTAATTGTTGTCACTTTTGGGCATTTACTCTTGCCCGCCATAAAATCGAATATTGTTGATGGGGTTATTAATGAATTTAAGCATAGTGTGTAAAGCGATATGTTTGCACTAGAGCACAACTCATTTATTCTTGTTCTTATTGCCTGTTCTGTTTTCATAATACCTCATAATTTGTATAAGGTATTATATCATCAAGTAGCAATTAATCAAACTAAATAATCTCTTTTACACGCTCATCGTAATATTTATTTTTATAGGCTTTATATTTGTCGACCAACTCAAATAAATAACGTTCTTTTGCCATGTCGTCAAGTTTGTTAAAAACTTTGTAGTCTATAAGCTTTGAAATTGGGTTTGTTATATCTTCATTTTCATCTAGCATTGTTTTAATTTTGCCATATAATTTAACATCATCTTTGGTGATTATTTTGCTTTTTATGTCCACACCTTCACCGAATAAAACTTTAAATCTATCTCCTTGTTTTAAGGCTTTGTTATCGTTTTCCCTTACTTTATTTCTTAATCTGTTTTTAGCCATTAATGCCATTCTTTTTAATGCGTCTATACCTTGTTTTTGCATATCTTTTCTCCTTTTGTTTACATGTACATTTTATCACTTATAAACGCCCATGACCTAATACTAAAAATATACAAAAATGCCTTTGTTTATCTAAAAAAGCCACAAAATGTAGAATAATTGCACATTTTGTCAGCCACTTTTTTGAGGCACTTATAAAAAAACAGATAAAATTAAATCTATCTGCTTTTATTAAATTATTTATTTCGTGTTTTGCTATCTATATAGTTATGTTTATATATATAATCTATAAATAAGACATTTAATTTAAATTTTATCGCACTTATGCGGTTTTTAAGGTTAGGTAACCTGTTGTGGTGTTTGCCATGGTGTAATCTGTTTTGGTTGAATCATATTTAACAGTTCCGTTAGTTCCACCAACAAGATTGGTACAGTCTTTAAATATATCTTTATTTCCCCAAGAAGACAGACCACTTACATTCCAGCTTGAGCCAACATATATTGTAATTAATTCGGAACAGCCATTAAACATCTCACCTGTTTTTTCAACTTTTGTTGTATCAAACTTACTTAAATCTAGTATTTTTAAACCACTGCAACCTTTAAACATCTCGTTAAATCTTGTAACTTTACTTGTGTCAAAATTGCCGACATTTAGCGATGTTAAACCACTACAACCACTAAACATACAACACATTTCTGTAGCATTACTTGTATTAAAATTGCTTACATCTAGCGATGTTAAACCACTACAGCCTTCAAACATACCAGTAGTACCATAACTACCAAAATATTTAACATTTTTGGTGTTAAATTTGCTCACGTCTAGTATCGTCAATCCAGTACATTTTCTAAACATGCCGCTCATATCTGTAACATTTTCTGTATTAAAGTCACTTAAATCTAGTGTTGTTAAATTTGTACATTCTTCAAACATGCTTTTCATACTAGTAACGTTTTCTGTATTAAAGTTACTTAAATCTAGGGTTGTTAATCCAGTACATTTTTTAAACATGCTAGACATATCTGTAACGTTTTTTATGTCAAAGTTACTTAAATCTAGTGTTGTTAAACCTGAACAACCAATAAACAAACCACTCATATCTGTAACATTTTCTGTGTTAAAGTTACTTATATCTATTGTTGATAATTTTTCGCAATAGCCAAACATGTTAGACATATCTGTAACATTTTCTGTATTGAAGTTACTTAAATCCAATTTAGTTAAATCACATAACCAAAACATATCAGACATATTTAAAACATTTGTTGTGTCAAAATTGCTCAAGTCTATTGTTGTTAAGCTGATACTTCTAAACATATTAGACATGTTTGTAACATTTGTTGTGTCAAAATTGCTCAAGTCTATCGTTGTTAATCCTCTACAATTATCAAACATATTAGACATGTTTGTAACATTTGTTGTGTCAAAATTACTCAAGTCTATTGTCGTTAAATTAGCACAAACCAAAAACATACTGCTCATTTCTGTAACATTTGTTGTATCAAAACTTCTTAGGCTTAGATTTGTTAGATAATTACAGCTAGCAAACATTTTATTCATATTATATATTTTAGATGTATCATAATTTGAAAAAATAATAGATTTTAACTTAATGCCATCACTAGAAGGTGGTGCACCACCAATTCCATCATTAAATGTTGTGAAATATGTTGTAAAATCTAGTTCAGTTGTTGTAGTGGAATCATCAGTTGTTATATTATATCCATAAATTCTTGCAGGTGAATAAATGTACAATATTTTACTAGATTGATTTATATAAGCAGTAATATCAGAAATGCTGTCATCAGCTTTTATAGAAACACCTTTAGGTTTAGAGTTGTCATCACTATCAGTTATAACATTTGACAACTCTTCCTCTGTTATTTCATCAACAAACTTTATATTTTCTACATAATCAGTTAATAATTTGTAATTTGTCCCTTCCCAATCGGTATATTCATTAGAAATTCCAAACCCATTATAAATCTTTTCTCCCCAGTTGGCAGCAAGTTTTGCGGGTGCATCAATTTTTTTGAAATTTAGGAGCGACTTGTTTGTTGGGAGCGTTATAGCGGTACCTAAACTTGAGTAATTTCCTTTAGCATCTTTTTGTAGTTGAAGCTTTACTGTTAATGTGATTGATTTGCCTTCTGAGACAGATTTTGGCGATAATGTTTCACCATTGTTTGGTGCGTAAACAAATATACGGTCTCCGTTGGTTACACCACTTAAAAAATCTTGGTCTACAGTTACATCAACATAAAAGTCTGAATTGTTAATGATTTCAAAAGTAAATATGATGTCATTTACTTGTTTTGAGCCTGTTGTGTGCAAATCATCAAAGACTAATGCTTCTAAATCCCATGAGTCATTGGTGCCGTCTTTAACAGTTTTATAGCCACCATCTGAAGCATTGTTTGAACTGAAGTATTTTGTTACGGCTGTTGTGTTAATTCCGT
>CAVISZ010000118.1:0-6909 GCA_963645585.1 uncultured Eubacteriales bacterium | reverse complement strand
GATGACGATTTGTTGCTTGCAACAAATCAAATCCAACAGGGCAACATTTTTTCTAGCATTTAATTCTTGCTTTCAAATCATTAACAATTGCAGAGAGTTTATTGTCTTTTTTAATTTGGTCACCAATTTTGTCGCGTGAGTGCATGATTGTTGTATGGTCACGTCCGCCAAAAATTTTGCCGATTGAAACAAGCGGAATATCAAGCACATCATCTATCAAATAAATTGCTATCATTCTTGGTTCAACAATCTCTTTGTTTTTCTTTTTGCCTGTAATTTCGCCTTCGGTTATTCCAAAATATTCGCACACCTTTTTAATAATGTTTTCTGGAGTAACGCGTTCTTGCTTTTCAAACATGTCCTCTTTAAAAGCCTCTTTTGCGTCCTCCATGCTAGCAGATTTTTTACCCATTAATGTTGCAAAAAAGAAAACTTTAGACAGCATGCCTTCCATTTCACGAATGTTTGTAAATGGCTTTTCGGCAATAAAGTTCAACACGTCATCGTCCAAATAAAACTTTTCAAGTTGCGCTTTCTTTTTAAGAATTGCCATTCTTGTTTCAAAGTCAGGAATTTGCATATCTTGAATAAGTCCGCAACTAAATCTTGACTTCAATCTGTCCTCAACATCAATCTCCGATGGCGAGCGGTCAGATGTGATAATAATTTGCTTATTGTTTTGATACAAATCATTGAATGTGTGAAAAAACTCTTCCTTGGTTGCACTTTTGTTGGCAATAAATTGAATATCGTCAATCATAAGCACGTCAACGTTTCTATACTTCTCTCTAAACTCAAAAATTGCCTTTTCTTTGCCACTTTCTGCAACACCCAAAGACTCAATATACTCGTTCATAAACTGCTCGCAAGTGACGCATTTTATTCTCAAGTTAGGATTATACTCAGTCAAATAGTTGCCAATTGCGTGCATAAGGTGCGTTTTGCCAAGACCAACGCCACTGTAAATAAAGAGCGGGTTAAACTTGGAACCAGGGTTCTCGGCTACGGCATGGGCGGCAGCGTAACAAAACTGATTACTCTTGCCCACAACAAAGTTGTTAAATGTGTATTTTTCATTAAATTGAGGTCTTTCGTTTGGCGAAATTTGCTCCTCAATGTTCTTTTCTGGTTTGGTTTCTGCTAAAAACTTGTCTTTTTCGTCTTTGTCTAAAATTTCAAATGTTACGTACTCACCAAAAACCTCTTTAATACATTCTGCAAGTTGCTTAGAATTGTTTTTTAAAATTTGATTTTTAGCAGTGCTACTAGATGTGCTGTTTGCCCACAAAATTAACTTTTCTTCGTCCTTTAATTCTAGTGGCTCTAGCTTGTTTATCCATAAATCAAAAGTGATAGCCGAAACCAAGTTTTGCATTTTAAGTAACACTTTTTGCCATAATTCTTCTAATTCTTGCATATTGTTTTCTCCAATTTTATTTGTAAGTTTTGTTTGATACTTTTGTAATCATTTCACGGCTATCATCGTTTGCAACTTTGTTTTTATGTGTTTGACCACACTTAGTACACTTATATACTAACACATAACCCTTGTTTTGTGAATACTCCAAATCAATAGGTTTTAAAATTCCCTTGCACGAATTTTGTCTGTCGCCAGGATTAATATCCACATGAAGCGAACACAAACAAAACGGACAGTGGTCACGAGACGACACTTTTAGTGGAGGAACGCTCTTGCCACAGTTAGCACAAACAAAGCCACTATCGTTTTTAGTAAAAACTTTCATACTCTAAACATTTTATATTACAAAAAGAAAAAAGTCAACAATATCGAAAAAACATTGCCCTGTTGAACTCAACTTGCCATACGTGGCAAAATATATGGGGACCCCAAAAAGAGTTGTTCTTTTTGGGGAGAGGAAAAGCAAGCCGTAAAGCGTATAATTTTGGCTTGCCAAAATTGGAGCCAATAGGCTTTGCTTTGACGAAGTCGGTACTCCCAAAGCGAAGCGATTGCTAACGCAGAAAATAAGATAATAATATTTTTTAAATTAAAGATTATTATAATTTCAACATTGCCCTTATGGACTGCAAAAATTGACGACAAGATATTAAAGCAATTTAATCAACATCACCTAAAAGCCAATCAAGAGCATTAACTTTTCTTATGCCATTGTAATCGACTTCTGGGTCCTCATCTAAGGTTAAAATAAATTTTTGATAGTGGTCGTTTATATTTTGAAGAGGTTTTAATTCCCTAGCCAAAGTCTTAGCGTCTCTAACTGTTGCAGCAACCTGAAAATACACTACTTTTTTATTGTTAATCGCAACAAAATCAACTTCTGTATCGTCCATTTTTCCAACATAAACCTCGTAACCTCTACGCAATAATTCTAAATAAATGACATTTTCTAAAATGTGCCCAATGTCTGTTGAGCGAGTTCCTAACAACATATAACGTAAGCCGATGTCAACTACATAATATTTTTCAAGAGTTTTTAAATATTGCTTACCTTTTATGTTGTAACGATTTGCTTTGTATAAAATAAAACTTTCAGTAAGCCCACTGATAAATTTTTCAACAGTTTTTACATCAATTTTTCTTCCGTCAGACGTCATGGTGTCTGCAATTTTTTTAATAGAAAGCGAATTTCCAATGTTGTCAAACATAAACCTTGTAACACTCTCAAGCATAGAAATATCAGTAATTTTCATTCTTGTTGAAATATCTTTTACAACCACTGAATTGTAAATGCCATCAAGATAAGGCTTAATTTCGTTTATTTGGTCTCTTAATTCTAACGTGTAAGGAAATGAGCTGTTTTCAATATAGTCAATATACTTTCTCGAAAGGTCTTTTTTATCTCCTGTGCTTTCAACATATTCTGCAAAAGATAAAGGCAACATTGAAATTTCAATATATCGCCCAGAAATTAGTGTTGCTATTTCACTTGATAACATATAGGCATTTGAACCTGTAATGTAAATATCAACATTGTTCTTTATAAACAAACTATCAACAATTCTTGGAAAATTCTCCACATGCTGAATCTCATCAAAAAATATATAATTTTGTTTTTCGCTATCTAATAGTGCCTTAACATAAGCATATAGTTTGTCAGGGTCTCTCAATTCATAAAAATCGTAATCTTCAAAATTGATAGAAATAATATTTTCTTTGCTAACCCCATTTTGCAATAAATAATCTTTGAAAATATCCATTAATGTAGATTTTCCACATCTTCTAACACCAGTGATTATTTTAATAACCTTTTTGTCTTTAAGTGAAATCAATTTGTTTAAATACTCTTTTCTCTTTATAAGCATAAAACACCCCCACTTTCAATAGTTTTAGTATATTTTATCCAAAAACTTTCCATTTGTCAATACTTTTTGGATTTCAATCCAAAAATTTTGCTAAAAATATAAGTTTTTGGCAGAATGTAACTAAAATTATTCCAAAACGCAAATTTAAAGTTATAAAGATAAAACTTTAAAAGCAAGCAGTTGATAAAAAGGGCAAAAGTCAGATGCAAGTGCGTGCAAGTGCGTAATAAAAAAAAGACAGCTTGCTTATGGGGGCAATCTTTCTTAAGGGAACTTCTATTTATTAAAATTTTTGAAATAGGCTTATATAAAAAAAATCAACTTGCCAAACATGTTAGTTCTGACAAGTGAGAAAATACTGCATCATTGATTGTGAGCCTCTTGACATTTCCCCAAAAGCCTGCAACACTCATTTTCAGTTCAAAAGGCGATAAAATAGCAAGCCTAATGCTTGCAACCAACTCTTTTATTCTTTTTACCATTCTTAAAACACTTTGCTTTTTCATATGCTTTAATAGTTTGCCATTTGGCAACAACAAATATTTAACTCCTAAAAATTCAACGCCATTTTTTAGTGCTAATATCTCACTCTTTTTGTTTAACTCTAACTTTAACCCTACTACTTCCTTTTTAATATCATCAAAAAGTTGCTTTAAAAGGGTTTTATCTTCGTGTACAATTATCAAATCGTCCATGTATCTGATGTAATATTTAATTCTGTACTTTTCTTTTATTAATCTATCAACACAATTTAAGTATAAAAGTGCAAATATCTGACTTGACTGATTCCCCATAGGCAAACCACAATCGCTATCAAATGAATAACTGTCTATCACATCATACACTAACTTTTTTAGCCTTTGGTCGTAAATTACTCCTAACTTTTGCTTTAAAACAGAATGGTTTATGCTATTAAAATACTTTTTTACATCTAGCTTTAAAATGTAGCCATTTAACTTGTTCTTTTTATAAAATTCATGCAAAAATTTCTCTAATCTTGCTCTGGCAAAGTGAGTGCCTTTGCCTTTTTGACAAGCACAGTTGTCATAAATAAACTTTTTATTGTACATTGGTATTAAAAATTTATAACATAAGTTATTTTGAACCAATCGGTCTCTATAATTAAGTGCCTGTATTTCTCGTTCTTTTGGGTCGTAAATCATAAATCTGTTATAACCCTTAATTGTATAAGTATCATTCTTTAAATCGTTATATAAAGCATTTATATTGCGTTTAAAATTTAATTCAAAGGATACAACATCATTTTTATGCCGTTTGCAACATCTGGCTTTTTTATGAGCCTCTAACAAGTTTTTTAATGAAAAAACTTCTTCAAACTTAAACATTTTATCTCCTTAAAAAAAGGTGAGCATAAATGCCCACCAAAACCCCATTGGGCAACTTCTTTTTTTTAGAAGTTGCTAAAGTCAAAAAGATAGCCTATGCTAACGTCTATTCTACCAATGGAGAATTTTCCCCACTTTTTAATTTTGTGAAATCTGTTATTTAAAAAGCAAAGAAGGAACTTGATTCCTTTCCCCCTAATGTCCTGACATAACCTACCTAGATTATGTTCTCACGTTTAGGGAAATCTGCACGGACGCCGTTGTTGTTGTTCACATTGTTGTTGTTGACATTGCCATTGTTGTTCACGTTGAACGCGTTATTATCATTGTTAGTGTTAGGCGAACGAAGCCACCACCACGCCAAACAAAAGCGAGGGCATCACCAATGTATACAATCAAGCCCCTATGATAACTACCTCCAATAAGTAACAGAGGCAGGAATCACCAAAATTTTATAGGCAAGCAAAATCTTGCAAATATATGTATTAGGCATAGCGGTTTTGGTCTTTATTTAACCAATTGTAAATATATGTCTCAACCTCATAGCCTTGTTTAATAATTTGAACATACTGTTTTTCTAAAATACAAGCATGTTTGTATGCAATTTCACAAAGATAACAAAGCAAACTTAAGTTTGTTAACGCCCTACGCTGAAACGCTTGACGTTGTTGTCTTTTTATATCATCATTTTTTATTACAATAACTTCGTTTGCTTTGTATAAATCTTCTAACATACTTAGTGCATAGTTTTGTATATGCGTAACTAAGGTGAATCTAAATTCTTTAGGGCTTTTTGATGTTGCAGTAAGTACATAATCTATAAAATCTTTTGCTTTTGTAAAAACAATCAATTCTCCAGCACCACGTCTTAACCTAACATTTGTTGCACCGCCTAAGGACTTTTGTGTAGAAAATATATATTCACCACGCTTTTTGTTTGTTATATATTCTGCACTTTTGTTCCTAGCAAGTTTAAGTTTAGAACAATGCGTTTTATACTTTGCGTAAATATTCAAAGTTTTCGCTGATAGTTTATTAAGCACCTCTCTGTCTTTTTTATCTATCTTTTCAATAATTTTTCGATATTTAACTACCGAATTTGTTTGCTTAACCTTTGATAATTTTAAAGCCTGCTCTTTATCAAACAAATGCCCTCTCATATTGCCCCTAAGTTTTCCGCCTCACGGCGGAATAATTTTTATCTTTGTGATTTTACCCGTTGTGCCGTAATGGCACAACTTCTTTACTTTTCTATCTATCTTTTCTACTTTTTGGTAGGTTTTGGTTTACCTTTATATTTTTTATATTTATTTAATTTTAATTTTTGCCTTTCGGCAGATTGGTTACTGCTACTTTTCTAGCACAAACCAACTTTATTTACGTTCTTTAAGTATGCCGTCCTGCCCCTAAATCTGGATTTGGAAAGCTGCACGGACGCCGTCGTAGCTGCGCACAAGGTCGCTGATGACAGTGCCATCGTCGCTCACGTCGAACGCGTACCTACCACGGTAAGTGCTAGGCGAACGAAGCCACCACCACGCCAAAGATGAGGATGTGTCACCATTTAGTGTCAAAACATTCTTGTAGTAAGTAGTCTTTCCAGCCTCATAATAGGTATTTACTGAAGCTCCACCATTTAATAGGTCTAGTTCATCTTCAGATAAGAGCCATAGTTTTTGTGGTGCGTTTGTTTTGCATTCTCCCTCACAGTCAGTAAAAACATTTGGGCTTGCTTTATCATTGATTATTCTACCTGCTATTTGACTGTAAACTGGGTCTGTGCTTGCTGTAATGCCGTATGTAGCAAAGAATGTGCCTGTTTTTGAAGTTTCATCAATTATAAAGGTTTGTATGTCACTTCCCTCGTATGTTTGGTCTCCGCCATTATCATATACTTGAGAACCTAAAGCATACTCACTGATGAACCAATATGTGCCTTTTGGTAATGTTCCGTCTGAGTTGGCAACTGTAGTTGTTACCGCTTTCATTGCTCCTGTTTTTGAGTCTGATTGGGCAAAGATATACCATTTTAAGTCAGTGTTGTTATATGTTCCCATTGTAACATAATTTCGTTGTGATTTAACTGGGTTTGTTGTTAAATCTGATAGGCTATAACTTTCTGATTGCCCTGCAGTTGCGGCTGCGTCATAGTAGAACTCTCCTGTTTGAACCGTTAAACTTGTTTCTTTAGTGCGTTCAAAATATAGGCTTACTGTGTAGTCACCAGGTGCTTTGCTTATATCTTTTATGTTGAGTTTTAATTGCAAGGTTGCAGTGC
>CAVISZ010000117.1:5247-6348 GCA_963645585.1 uncultured Eubacteriales bacterium | reverse complement strand
AATTAATTCTCAAAATAAACTTGCAATAATTTGCAAAATATTTTGGGAATTTTTTATTGTAATTTTTACTCAATATATAATTTTATGCGGGCATTTTAAATTTCTTGAAAAATTGTTTAAAATGGTGTAAAATAAACATGTGGATAAAATTAAAGTTAATTACGAGTTAGAATATCAAAAAATAGTCAAAAATTTAAATGACAAGCCCACGCTTTTGTTGCATTCTTGTTGTGCACCATGCTCAAGCAGTGTGCTATCTAAAGTTTGTCAAAATTTTGATGTGACGGTTTTTTATTACAATCCAAACATTTATCCACAAGAAGAATACTTAAAACGCAAAGCGGAACAAATCAGACTTTGCAAAACTTTTGGTGTAAATTTTTTAGATTGCGACTATAATGAAAATGAATATTTATCATATGTAAGTGGTTTAGAAAATGAGCCAGAGGGCGGAGCAAGGTGTGTTAAATGTTTTTATTTAAGGCTAGAACAAACGGCAGTCAAAGCAAAGCAAAACGGCTTTAAATATTTTGGCACAACGCTCACGGTTAGTCCGCACAAAAATGAACAAATAATTAATCAAATTGGCAAAAGCCTGCAAGAAAAACATGACATTAATTTTTTATTTGCAGATTTCAAAAAACAGGACGGTTATTTAAAGTCAATAAAGTTAAGCAAAGAATATAATTTATACAGGCAAGACTACTGCGGTTGCAGATTTAGCAAAGGGAATTAAACTTGGAAAATTCAGTAAAAAAGTCAAACAAAGCATTAAAAATAATTGCTCAAATTGTGGGCATAATTTTTCTTGCACTTTGTGCACTTATTATATTCTTTAATGTAACGCACGAATATCACCCAGTTGTTGGTTCGTCAATGCTTCCAACTTTAAACAAGGACAACACAACCGATGGCGTGTTTGTTAGCAAAATAAAATCTTACACCCGTGGAGATATTATTGTGACCTACAAGGGTGAAAAATCATACAATGGTGAAGAAAAAATTGTTATTAAACGCCTTATTGCCCTTGGTGGCGACAAAATAAAAATTAAAGAATTTAACGAAGAATACAGAATTGTATTAATTTACACTGGCGAAACA
>CAVISZ010000117.1:0-5237 GCA_963645585.1 uncultured Eubacteriales bacterium | reverse complement strand
CTTGCAAACTATGCTAACAATGTATATTTGTACAACAATTTTTATTCCATGATAACTGCAAAGGGTTATTCGTTGGATGCAAACGGCTTTTATACAATTCCCGATGACTGCATTTTTTACCTAGGTGATAACCGTGGCGGAAGTGAGGACTGCTCGCAAAATGGTCCAAATTTAAAATCTAGAGTTATTGGCAAGGTGGACTACATTGCTTACGGCAACAAGCATATATATTGGCAGGTTATAAAACAAATTTTTGGGGGCGGTTATGAAACTAAAAAAGATTGAACTTTATAACTACCGCAACTATACCTACAATGTTGTCAATTTTGGAGATGGTTTAAATGTTATTGAAGGGCACAATGCTCAAGGCAAAACCAATTTAATTGAGGCAGTATATTTTTGTGCTGTTGGCAAAAGTTTTAGGGCATCTAGAGAAAAAGATGTTATAAATTGGAATAGCGATGTTGCCAAAATTAAAGTTAGCATAGAAAAGGAAATTGGGCAAAAAACAATTGAGGTTTACTTTTCTAAAAATCAAAAAAAGACAGTAAAAATAGACGGAATACCAATAAAAAAAATAGGCGAACTTATGGGCGAACTAACGGCAGTTTTTTTTGCTCCCGATGAGTTAAAATTAATAAAGGATAGCCCCGAAGATAGACGCCGTTTTATGGACGTTTCGTTGTCGCAAACCTACAGAGATTATTTTTACGCGTTGTCTAAATACAATAAAATTTTGCAAAGCAGAAACAAGTGTTTAAAGTCCTACACTGACGAAAACACGCTAAAGCAAATGCTTTCAATTTATGATGTTCAACTTTGCGACCTTATGTTAAAAATCAAAAAATATAGAAAACTTTTTGTTGAAAAGTTGTCGCCATATGCAAAAATGGTGCATGAGTATATAACATCAAAAAAAGAAAGCATAAATTTGGAATATGTTGGAATTGAAGAGAACACAAGTGCTGAAATTTTAGAGACTTTAAAAAATAATTTTGAAAAAGATGTTAAACTTGGCTACACCACTTTTGGCGTGCATAGAGATGACATAAAAGTTAGCGTAAATGGAATAGATGTAAGGGCATTTGGCAGTCAAGGGCAACAACGCACTTGTGCACTTTCTATGAAACTAGCGGAACTTGAAATAATAAAGCAAGATACATCAAAAGTGCCAATTTTGTTGCTTGACGATGTTTTAAGCGAACTTGATGACGACCGCAAAGCTAGACTTTTAAAATTTTGCACAAAGGCACAAACTCTTTTAACTTGCACCGAATTTAAGTTTGATGTTCCATGCACAAAAATAGTAATAGAAAATGGCAGTGTAAAAAAATAAGTTAAAATAATAATTTAAAGCAAAAAAACATGCAAAGAAAATTAAATTTGCATGTTTTTTGCTGTTTTTTATTGTTTTTATTGCTATTTTTAATATTTTTATCTTTCAATCTCTTGTTCAAATAAATTTGTTTTTTGCTCAGGAGTTTTTGTTTCTTGTTGTTTTTCTATAGGTGTGTTCACCGTGCTGTTGAAAGTTGCTTCTTGCTCGGCTTCTTGTTTTTGTTTTATGGCTTTAATATTGTTTTCTATAATTGCTTGGGCTTGTTTTTTAATTTCTTCATTGTGCTTTTCAATAATTGTTTCTTGCTCATGTTTTATGGTTGCAACAGTTGACTCTAAGTCAAACTCGTTTGTAAATGTGCTAGCAAGCGTGCTACTATAATTCCAGTTTAAAGCAAGCAAATTCTGATAAAGCGAAAGCAAGTTTTTTTCTTTTTTTAATTTTTTAATATACAACTTTATTAACGCAATAAACAATTCCAAAGAGACCAAAAGTTGGTTATACATCTTTTTTTGCTGGGTTGTCATTTTTTCAAATGTTAAACCATTAAGAGCATCTAAAAGTGCACTTGCATTGTTTAATGAAAGCTCAAAGTTTTTTTGAATTAAAGAAGTGTCTTGCTCCAAAAAATTCGGAGACATTATTTCTGTTTTGTTTTTTGCATTTTGCAAAGCTCCAGAAACAAAATCTTCGGTTAGAATAAAATTATCACCAAGTGGATTTTTGCCAGTTTTTAAATATTCTTCGCCCAAATCTTCTGAGTAAAGATTTAAGGCATTGTAGATGTTATAATCAATATTTAAAACCTCGTTTTTTTCTTCCATGTTTTCCATATTTAAAAGTATAAAGGTTGTAAGATAAAATGTCAATTTTTTATAAACAATGCAAACCAAAAAAATATTTGCGTTTAAGCAAAGGAATAAATATTAAATAATTTTGACTTTTTGTGCAAAAACATTTAAAATTTTAAACATGATAGATACCCACGCACACATTCAAGATGAAAAATTTGATAGTGTAGAACAAATAATTTTAAATGCACAAAACGCTAATGTTACAAAAATAGTTTGTGCTAGTTCGTCATATTCAACTTCTTTAAAGGCAGTAGAAATTGCAAGCACGCATAAAAATGTTTTTGCCACAGTTGGCGTGCACCCCGAAGAGGCGGGCGAGTGGAACCAAGAAACAAAGCAAAAAATATTAAATTTAGCCAAAAACAAAAAGGTGGTTGCAATTGGCGAAATTGGTCTTGATTATCACTATGAGTTTTGCTCAAGAGAGCAACAAAAACTCGCTTTTGTTGAACAAATTGATATGGCAAATAATCTAAAACTTCCCGTTGTAATTCACACGCGAGATGCAAGTGGCGACACTATGGAAATTATTAGGCAAAACTTGTCAAAGTTGACAAATGGAGTGGTTGTTCACTGCTTTAACATGAGTCTTGAAATTTTAAAAGAAATTATGGGCTACGGCTTTTATATTTCTTTGGGCGGGGCAATAACATTTAAAAATGCACGAGGACTTTTAGACATTGTAAGGCAAGTCGACATAAACAAATTAATGCTAGAAACTGATTGCCCATACATGACGCAGAAAGATTTTTTAAAATATAAGGAAAAATATGAACGAATTTGATAATTTAAAGAAAAATAACTTCAATTTTAACAAAAAGTTTGGTCAAAACTTCATTTTTGATAAAAATTTGCTAAATGCCATAATTGAGCAAAGCGGAATTTGCAAAGATGACGATGTTTTAGAAATTGGTCCAGGGGCAGGCACACTTACTAGAGTAATTGCAAACAAAGCAAAAAAAGTTGTAAGTTATGAAATAGACCAAAATTTAAAACCAATTTTAGAAGAAAATTTGCAAGGCTTGCAAAACTCAGTTGTAATTTTTAAAGACGCACTAAAAGAGGACCTTGAGCAAATAGAGCAAAATTTTGAGGGTGAATATTCTTTGGTGGCAAACTTGCCATACTATATAACAACGCCTCTAATTTTTAAATTTTTGAAAAGTCAAAAAGTAAAATCAATGTGCATAATGGTGCAAAAAGAGGTGGGAGACAGGCTTATTGCAGATTGCAAAAGTCCAAATTATGGAGCAATTAGTGTAATTTTAGATTTTTACGGCGATGTTAAAATTTTAAGACAAGTTCCAAGACGCATGTTTGTTCCCGCTCCAAATGTTGATTCTTGCGTTGTGCAAATTACAATAAACAAAAACAAGTTTAATGCAGATGCTGGGCTTTTTGAAATGGTTGTAAAATCGGCATTCTCTAATCGCCGTAAAACTCTTGCAAACAATTTTGCAACCGATTTTGCCATATCAAAACAGCAGGTATACGAAATGCTAAAAAGCATCAACTTGCCAGAACTTGCGCGCGGTGATTCGCTCTCTACAAACGATTTTGTTCAAATAACCAATTTTTTCGACAAAAATAGAATAAAATCAAAATAATTTTATAGTACAAATTTAAAATATGTATCATATAATTTAACCAAGTTTAGTTGGAGGAAGAAATATGATATATAAAAAAAGCGTTGTTTTGTCAAGCGTGAACAAGGGCAAAGAAAAAGGCGTTGTTAGCCTAGAATATTCAAACGGAGAAATATTAGGCAATGTTAAACTTTACAACTTTGCAAATGAACCAGACGGAATTTTAAGCATTGGCATTTTGGCGGATGGTCAGGTTTTAAAAGCGGGACTTACCTTTGAAAGTGCAGGGCTTTATACTTTTAAATTAAATACAACAAAACAGCTTAACAGTTTTTCTTGTGCACTTGTAAATTTTGTAAAAGGTGAGGCAAGACCTCTTTTAATGGGTGCGTGCGGAGCGAGCCCTACAATGGAAGAAAGACTTGCTAACTCGCTCTCCATTTTTGATGAAAAACCAAGCATAGAAACCGTAACAAACACTCTAAATCAAAACGGAGTGTATCTTGACAATCAACCCGAAATTGACGCTTTGATTGATAATGAAATTTCAGTTTGCGACAACAAGTGCAGTGAATGCAAATATAGAGATGCCTTTTTTAAACTGGAAGATAGCATATCGCCTGAGCCTGAACAAGAGGAAGATAAAGACACATTTTTTGACGGAATAAAAGACCAAATTGAAACGCTTTTTGATAAATTCCCAGAAGAGGAAATTTTAAAAGAGATAATTCCTGACTCAAAATGGGTAAAAATTGATTATGAAGAAAAAGGCGAGTACTATGTTGTTGGTTTGCTATACGAGGACGATAAAATAAAATATGTGTGCTATGGCGTGCCAAGCACCTATTCCGATGAACCACCAACCGACCTAAAAGGCTTTGCGCAGTGGCTACCAATTGATGTAGAAAAACAGTCAGGCTTTGGCTATTGGCTAACATATCAAGATGCCGAAACTGGCGAAAACGTAAAACTAGAGTTTGAAAACACCTAAAAATTGACATTAATCTTATAACACCATGCAAAAATTGGCTTTGCTCCATTTTGCATGGTGTTTTATAATGTAAGCATAGTAGAGTGTTTTCCTTTCACTGCCAAGTGAGGGTGCCGACAATTTTATTTCTAAATTGTTGACGTGGGGGTTAAAATAAAATGAATATTTATTGACACAGTCAACTAGTGGAATATTAAAGTTATAATAATCCGTAATTAAAATATTATAAATATCTTATTTTCTTCGTAAGCAACTTCTTCGCATGAGAGTACCGACCACGAACGCAAGTGAGTGCGTATGGTCGGTAGAAGAGAAAAAACATGCCTGCAAGGCGAAAATTTGACACTTGTGGCAAATTGAGCCCAAAATGGCAATGTTTTTTCGATATTTTGCAAAAAAATGAAAAAATTAGTTGACTTCTCCCCCCCCCGCGATAAAATGAATGCGAGACAAAGGGGGAGAATATA
>CAVISZ010000116.1:0-9642 GCA_963645585.1 uncultured Eubacteriales bacterium | reverse complement strand
GTGGCATCACAGTTTGAATAAACATCAGTTTTGCTTGAATATACACTCGCTTTGCCTTGTGTGCATTTAGACAAAACTTACGACTATTTTAAGATGTAACACTCCATTAAACCTTTCAACACAAAATTTTATGTAAAAAATACTACAAAAAATTTACAAAATATGCTAAAATGGGTTATAATAAATGTAACTTAGGAGAATTGTATTTAGTAACAAAAATAACAAGGGAGAGTTGTATGTTCAAACTAAACAAATCTAACAAATTGATATTTTGTATAACCGCAATATTTTTCTCTGTATTTTTGTCTCAATTTTTGTGTATGGGTGTAAATGCTCTTGCAAGTCAAATAGAAACTTCAAATCAAGTAGTAACACCCCTCACACTAACAGGTACAGGCACTCTTTTGGAGCCATATAAAATCTCAAACGGAGCCGACCTTACAAATCTTAGTGCCTACACAAACTCGGGCGGAAGCACCAAAGGCATGTATTTTACAATTTCTGCACTAGACCTAACCTTTGACGGAGCCTTAGAAATGGCAACGGTTGAACCAATAGGAACAACATTAAACCCATTCATGGGCACATTTGACGGCAATAATGTAACGCTAACAGGTGCAACACTTGCCACAAGCTCGTCAGGTTACACAGGAATATTTGGTGTGGTAAAAAATGCAACCATAAAAAACCTTTCTGTGCAGTATAACAAAACAACAACCAATGCAACATACTTAGGCGGAGTAGTAGCCTCAGCGTATCACACAAACATCATAAACTGCCATAACAAAACAGAAATAGAGAATGACGCAACCACCTCAGCCGTTGCTGGCGTAATAGGTTACTCATATAACAATTACATTGAGGGTTGCTCCAATGCTTCCAATGTTTCATGCACCTCTGCAGGCTCAGTGGTAGCAGGCATATCTGCACATAATGTTGTTGGAGAAATAACAGAATGCTCCAACGCAGGCGACATCACAGGTGACTACATGGCAGGTGGCGTTGGCGGTGCAATGGTTATGCCACTTGCTACATATCCTAGTAAAAATAATCAGCACAACACAGGTGATGTTACAAATGACCCTAATGCAGGCGGTTCTAGTGGAACTTCCACATCATCGTCTTGGGGTACAATTCAAAAATGTTGTAACTATGGCACTATCAAGGGTGGAAGTACGACAAGTGGAGGTAACAATCCTACAGAAAGATATGCTGGTGGCATTATGGCAATAGGCGGTTATCCTATAAAAAATTGTTATAATAGAGGAAGTGTCTCTTGTGAGGCACCAACTAATATGAGCAATTATGAATCAAGTACAGAAACATTGATGAGTAGAAAAAAAGGAAATGATTTTAAAGGTGGATTAGGAAAAGCTGAAAGGTTTTATTCAGCTAAAGAAATACCAGCATATGCTGGAGGAATTGTTGGGAGAGCCGACAACCCTGTTACTTATTGTTATAGTACGGGGAGCGTAAAAGGTGGCGGTTGGAGAGTGTTTTTTCATGATACTTTTAGGTGGATTTGGGACCAAAATGGCAGTAGTATGGGGGCAATTCCTAAAGATAAAAGCTATGTAATTTGGAACCAATATGACAGAGCAACTGGAAATACATTTTCGACATCTGAATGGTATGGTTTATCTTGGTTGCAAAATTTTTCAATAATTACTTCAGAAGTTTCATATGAAGCTAACATAATGCCTGGTATAGATAATGCTGATAAAGCATTTTACTATTCTAGCATAAATGGAAAATGTTGGGTCAATTCAACATACTGTTTCAGCAATACATATAACGATAAAAATGATTTAAAAATGCACATTTCAATTCGGACAGAAAAATACAATTGGAAGACCATTAACAAAGGCACATACACCATAAGTAAATTATACATTGCTTCAGATGATTTGGTTCGTAGAGTCAATAGTGATTATATGAGCTATACATACGATGATTATTGGACATTGTTTAGAAGCGATTTAAGTCCAAAAGGGTTTAGAGTAGTAATTAAGTCAACATTTGAAAATAAAAACACTTCTACAAATAGTAAGCTTTTTTCTGCGGACATATCTTATGTCGCAGGCAAAAAAGATGAAAAATATTGTGATGGCGTTCAGTTCTGGGCTGGAAAGTTGTATAACTTTACATACCAATCAAACTTAAAGTCAATACCGTCTGTCTTTAACAAATCAATCTGGACAATTGATTCAACAGGAGTAATTAATGGAGGCTATCCATACATAAAAAGGCAGTATTGGCAAGATGTAGCAAGCAAAGGCTAGTTAAATTTAAAAATTGAGTAAATAATTAGTAATTATTGTATTAAATTAAAAATGCTTACTTTAATTTGTAAGGTAAGTATTTTTTATAAAAACTTTTAGTTATTTACCACTTGCCAAATAGCACATAATTGTATATAATTGGGGTATGGAAAAGGAATATATTGTCTTACTTCATAATTTGGATGCTGGGTCAAGTGCACTGCTGGGTGAATTTGACTCTTCTGATAATTATAACATTGCAGATAACATCAAACAAGAATTAGTAAAAGCAAACAAACTTATATCTGACTATACTCATTCAGAAATAACTGCAACTGCACAAGTTGGCTCATATTCGTTTGATTTTGTTGCATATGTACAAATAGGCGAACAAAACAAAAGGCGTATTTCTTTATTTTTAAAAGAAAAGTGCAAACTTGGTTATGTAGAAAAGGAGCAGTTAACACTTTTAAAATATGTGATTGTTCAGGGCGAGCCAAACATTCTTGAACTTTTAAAAAAAGAGTTCAATATGTATACTCATGATGATAGCGTTGGCGTAGACATGGCAAATTCCAATTTGCAAGCCATATTGGATAGAAAAGCAAAAGTTTCCGCTAGGGCAAAATTTTTGCTCACTGAAATGAAAACGGCAAACAGGGCATATGTCTTTAAAATGCTTTCACTCATAAAAATATCTGGAGCATATGGCACTCAACTTGTTAATCAATTTAAAGAAATTGTTAAGTCGCAAAAACTAGATAAAAATAGCGACTCTTATTGGCATTCTTTAAAAGTTATTTTAGATAAACTTATTGTTGCCAATGCGTTGCTTTTTGATGAAAATATAATGAAACGAATGGAAAGTTTGCAACGCCAATATATGTACGCCATTTTAAATGCAAAAGAACCTGTTGTAAGCACAACTGCAAAACCAAATTCTAAATCTGATGATAAAAAAGATGATAAAGGTAAAGGCGGTGGAAAAGGTGGCGATAAAGGCAAAGACAAAGATAAAGACAAGAGTGCTAGTGGTGGCGGTAGTAATGTCGCATCTGCTACTAGTAAAATAGAGTCACTTGGCAAAGGGATTGCAAAAAACAAAAAAGACCCAAAAGCAGTCAAACCTGCAAAACAAAAAAAATCTAGCGTGTTTTTTACAAATGTTATGTCAGGTGTTTTTGATAATCGAAAAGACAAAGTTCAACCACTAAAAAAATCAAAATTCCCATTTTTCCCTAGACACACAGATGAAAGGTCACTTTAATTTTTATTGTTTTTAAAATAATTTGTCTAATTCTTAACAAAAATTAATTCAAACTCACACTTCAACTTTTTGTAAGTCTAAGTGTGGGTTTTTTAATGTGCTTGCAGGCATAACAGAAAAGTAGCCATATTTGTGCCTAATTTGGTCTATGGTAGAGTTTAAATTGTAATTTTTAATCTCGTTTGAAAACATGCTAAGTTGAGTTTTTTTCGCACTCGACAAGTTGTAAGAACATATCCTTATTGCCCTAACGGCACAAGAAAAGTTCCAATCTCTGTCAAGCATTTTCATAACTGCGCTAACAAAATCTGTACTGTAACAAGAGCAGTAGTCAAGCCTTGTGGTTTGATGATAATATTTAAAATCTGCAGTTTTTAACGTAACAGATAAACTGCTTGCATTAAAACCGCCGTCCCTCAACCTGCAACACACCTCATCACATAACGCACTTACAACCGCCTTTATTTGCTCCCTTGAATACACATCAGTTATGGTTGTGGTTCCATTGCCAACACTTTTTGGTGCAACAAAATCATTGCATTTGCGAACCTCCTCAAAATCATTTCCAAGCAGTTTTTGTTTAAGGTTTAAACCAATAACTCCAAACTTCTTTTTTAAGATAAAGTCGGGTAGGGTTATAACATCTCCAAGCCTGTTTACTCCAAGTTTTTTAAATCTTAATTCTAACCTTTTGCCAATACCAATAATCGCGTTAATAGGCAATGGGTAAATTATATTCTTAAAGTTCTCCTGCGAGATAACCGTAACAGCATCGGGCTTTTTTAAGTCAGACCCCAGTTTTGCAAAGAGTTTGCCAAAACTAACACCAACCGATATTGTAATATTAAGCATGCTTTTAACTTCCTCACGTATTTTGTTTGCCAAAAATTCTTTGCTACCAAAAAATTTTAAAGAGTCGGTTACATCAAGCCAACATTCATCAATGCCAAAAGCCTCAACCCTGTCAGTATATTTCTCGTAAATTGCCCTTAACTTTTTTGAATATTCTTCATAAAGTTTGTGATGCGGTGGCAGACACACAAGGTCAGGACATTTTTGCTTTGCCTGCCAAATTGCTTCACCTGTTAAAACGCCAAATTTTTTTGCAACTTCATTTTTTGTTAGTATAATGCCTGTTCTGGTTGCAGGATTGCCCGAAACCGCAACTGCTTTGCCTTTTAAACTCTCATCTTGGGCAATTTCAACCGATGCAAAAAAACTATTTGCATCACAGTGAAATATAACTCGCTCTTTCATTTGCCAAACGCTCCCTTTTTGTAGTAAACTTAACTCGACTTTTTTAAAGTTATTAGAATTATATGTAATAAACATATGTTCTATTTTGTATTTTACTCGTATAATATGACAAATGTTTAACATTTTAAATTTTTTAGGAGAAAGTTTTGATTACAATTTTTAAAAATGCAAAAATACTAGATTTGAATTTAGAAAAAGGATATTTTGATGGTTGCGTGGTTGTTAAAGATAATTTAATAGACTATGTAGGCACCACCATTCCAAATGTAAAAGCCGACCAAGAAATTGATGTATGTGGCAACATATTAATGCCTGGTTTTGTAAACGCTCATGCTCACACGGCAATGACAATTTTAAGAGGCATAAAAGATGACGCTTCGCTTCAAGATTGGCTTTTTGATAATGTTATTCCAAGAGAGGGTAAACTTTCAGACCAAGATGTGTATTGGGGGCAAATGCTCGGCATAGCCGAATATGTTAGAAATGGCATAACTTGTATGGAAGAAAATTATTTCAACTATCAAGGCATGACAAAAGCAATTGCCAAAAGTGGTATAAGGGCAAGAATAAGCGTTGGTGCAAAGGTTAGCACTCCAGAGGGCTATAACTGCTATGAAGATTTGAAAAATCAATATAACATTATAAAAACCAACACAAATGCAGACCTTGTTAAAATTTCATGCTTCGCCCATGCCATATACACGGTGAGTGAACAAAAGTTTTTTGACATTCTGCGTTTTGCCAAAGAGTATGATGTTCCACTTGGCATACATCTAGCCGAAACTTTAAAAGAAGTGGGCGACTGCACTTTAGAGCATAATGGCTTAACCCCTGCAGGATATTTAGAAAGTTTGGGCTTTTTAGACCGTCCATGCCTGTGTGCCCATTGCGTGCATATGGATAAAGACGACTTGCAAATTTTGGCAGATTACGATGCTTCGGTGGTAACTTGCCCATCATCAAACATAAAACTTGCAAGCGGAATTGCACCAATCTACGCCATGCAAAACAAAGGCATAAACATCGCAATTGGCACCGATGGCGTGGCGTCCAACAACTCTTTAGACATGTTTAAAGAAATGTTTTTGGTTGCAACACTATCTAAAGTAAGCATAAGCGACCCAAGCGTTGTAAGTGCACTAGACGTGCTTAAAATGGCAACAATAAATGGTGCAAACGCCATGGGGCTAAATTGTGGCGAAATTAAAAAAGGTAAGTGTGCAGACATAATTTTGGTTGGTCTAAACGAACCGCACATGCAACCTACTAGCAATATTGTTTCAAGTTTGGTTTATAGTGCCAAAGGCAGTGATGTATACTTGACTATGGTTGGTGGCAAAATTTTGTACCATGACGGAAAGTATAATATAGGCGAGAAAATAGAAACAATTTATCAAAAAGTAAATGAAATTAGACAAAGACTAAATTAAAATATAAAAGGGAAATAAATATGGATATAACAGAACAATTAAGCGCTGAGTTTAAATTAAAAAAGGAGTACTCTGCAAACATTATAAGTCTTTTAGATGAGGGTTGCACAATCCCATTTATTGCGAGATATCGTAAAGAAATGCACGGCTCGTGTGATGACCAAGTTTTAAGAGAATTTGCAGATAGACTTACATATTTGCGTAACTTGCAAAAAAGAAAAGAAGAAGTAGAAAACTCAATCAAAGAGCAAGAAAAATGGACTGACGAATTAGAAATTGCATTAAAAAATGCAAAAACTTTAACCGAGGTTGAAGATATCTATCGTCCATACAAACCAAAACGCAAAACAAGAGCAAGCATAGCAATTGCAAAGGGTTTAGAGCCTCTTGCAGACATAATACAAGAACAAACAATTCAAAAAGACCAATTGCTTGCAAAAGCAGAGGAGTTTGTAAACGAAGAAAAAGAAGTAAAAACAGCCGAGGACGCTTTAAACGGTGCAAAAGACATAATTGCAGAAAGAATCTCTGACGATGCAGAACTAAGAAAAACTTTGCGTCAAACCATTAAAGATTTTGCAATGATAAAAACCACTCTTTTAGAGAAAGAAGGCAATGCTGTATACGATATGTACGCAGACCACTCAGAGCCAGTAAAAAGCATTCCTAGCCATAGAGTGCTTGCAATAAACAGAGGCGAAAAAGAGGATTGTTTAAAGGTTGAAATCGTACTTGACGAAACTGTTGCGTTAAACGAAATAGAAAAAGCGTATATAACAGAAAACTCTACATTAAAAGAATTAATGCAGGAAATAATTGCTGATAGCTATAAACGTCTTTTGTTCCCAAGCCTTGAAAACGAGTGCAGAACAGACTTAACCGATGTTGCAAGCGAGCAAGCAATTAAAATGTTTGAAGTAAACTTAAAACCTCTTCTTTTGCAATCACCTTTAAAAAATAATGTTATCATGGGCTTTGACCCAGGTTATAGAATGGGTTGTAAAGTTGCAATCATAGACGAACATGGCGAAGTGCTAGACACAACCGTTGTTTATCCAACACCACCATTCAATAAAACCGAAGAGTCTCTTGCAAAACTTAAAGCACTAGTAGAAAAAGATAAGGTAGACATTGTCGCAGTCGGCAATGGAACCGCAAGCAAAGAGTCAGAAATTTTTATTTGTGAACTTATTAAACAAGTAAACAGACCTTTAAACTATGCCATGGTTAACGAGGCAGGTGCATCTGTTTATTCTGCAAGCAAACTCGGTGCAGAAGAGTTCCCAGATTTTGATGTAAACTTGCGTAGTGCAGTGTCTATTGCAAGACGTCTTGCAGACCCAATGGCAGAACTAATTAAAATTGACGTAAAATCAATCGGCGTTGGTCAATATCAACACGACATGCCTCAAAACCGCCTAACAGAAGTGCTAACTGGCGTTGTAGAAGACTGCGTTAATAGCGTAGGCGTAGACCTTAACTCTGCAAGCCCAAGCCTTTTGTCATATGTTTCAGGGTTAAATTCTTCCATAGCCAAAAATATTGTAGAGTATAGAAAAGAAATTAACCATTTTGACTCTCGCGAGCAACTTTTAAAAGTTAAAAAGTTGGGACCAAAAGCATATGAGCAATGTGCAGGCTTCTTGCGTATACCAGGCGGTAAAAATGTGTTAGATAACACCGCCGTTCACCCAGAAAGTTACGAAAGTGCCGAAAAATTATTAAAACTATTTAACATGACAGATGACGATGTTAAAAACAAAAACATAGACACTTTGCCAAGCCTTGTTAAGTTAAAAGGCGAAGAAAAAGTAGCAAAAGAAATTGGCGTTGGTGTGCCAACTCTTGTAGACATGGTTAAAGAACTTACAAAACCAGGGAGAGACATCCGTGAAGATATGCCAAAACCAGTTTTAAGAGCCGAGCTTTTAAGCCTAGAAAATTTGAAAGAGGGCATGATTATTAAAGGCACAGTAAGAAACGTTATCGACTTTGGTGCATTTGTTGATATTGGTGTTCACCAAGACGGACTTGTTCATATTTCTCAAATTTCTAACAAGTTTATTAAACATCCATCAGATGTTTTAACTGTTGGGCAACAACTAAACGTAAAAGTTCTTTCAGTTGATATTCCTAAAAAAAGAATACAATTAACAATAAAAGATTGTCCTCAAGATTAATAAAAGGATAAAAATGTGCGATTAGATAAATTTATTGCAAATAATACGGCTCTTTCAAGAAAAGATGTGCAAAAAGAAATAAAACAAGGCAATGTTACCATTGACGGCGAAAAAGCAACTTCAGTAGACCAAAAAATTGATGAAAACATAGCCCGCGTGTGCTTAAACGGCAAGCAAATATCCTACGCAAAATATGTTTATTTTATGCTCAATAAGCCACAGGGCGTTGTTAGTGCAACAAATGATACAAAACAAAAAACAGTGCTAGATTTGCTCCCTCCAATTTATAAAAAAATGGGTTTGTTTCCTTGCGGTAGGCTAGATAAAGACACTTTGGGGCTAGTTATATTAACCAATAACGGGCAAGGTGCTCACGCTTTGCTTGCACCCAAAAATCATGTGCAAAAAACATATGAATATAAATGTGCAGACCCTCTTTGTTTAAACAATAAACAACAAATAGAGCAGGGAATTGAATTAAAAGATGGTTATATTACCAAACCTTGTAAAATCTCCATGCAAACACCAATACATGGCACAATAACCATATTTGAAGGTAAATATCATGAAATAAAACGCATGTTTGGAGCAGTAGGCAATAAAATAACATATTTAAAACGCATTTCTTTTGGCTCCATAACACTTGACCCAAACTTAAATGACGGCGAATATAGACCACTAACAGCAAAAGAACAAGAGTTGTTTGAACAAGCCGTTAAATAACATTAATTTATTGATACTTTAAATAAATCTTACATTAAAACACTTTGAGAATAAAACGTTTCTACCGTAGGAACTTTTATATAAACTCAAAGTGTTTTTTTGTTATATAAAACCACTAAACTATATCAATTTTCTTTCCTTGCCAAGGATGTTTAACGTAAAAGATAGTTTGAACGTTTCCTCCACTGCTTTCGCGGTGGAGGTATTTAACGCAAAAGCCTGTCAACATGTTCCCAAAACTTTTGTAGCAAAGTTTTTTAATATTTTTCTCAACTACCAAGTGGCATTTAACGAAAAAGCCTGTTAACACGTTTCCCTCCTTGCCAAGGGAGGGTGCCGACAATTTTGAAATAAAATTGTCGGCGGGAGGGTTAGAAGAACATGTTTTAAGCCCTAAAATATGCCTTTGAACCGCCCTAACTCAAAAAAATTACCCAGTTTTTCAAAAAAATGAAAAAATTAGTTGACTTCCCCCCCCGCGATAAAATGAATGCGAGAGTTGCGAGAAAATTCGCATACACTCA
>CAVISZ010000115.1:0-6744 GCA_963645585.1 uncultured Eubacteriales bacterium | reverse complement strand
AAGGTTTGTATTTAATGTGAAATCTTTAGTAAAAGATATTAATTATTTTGAGCAAGACTATAAAAGTGTGTATAATGGAAATTTGATTGCATTTACAAAAATACTTAATAATTACTATATTGTTCAAGAAAACAGATTAAATCACAATGTAAGCATTTTAAATAAGCTAGATCCAAGCCAAGTGTTAAAACTTGGATACGCAACAATAAGAAATCAAAGCAGTTATGTAACGAGCGTTAAAGAAGTAAATGTTGGCGACACTTTAAAAATCAATTTAAAAGATGGCACTATTGGTGCTAGTGTGTTAGAGGTAGAATAATGGATTACGAACAAAGCATGAAAGAGTTAGAGCAAATAATATCAAAGTTAGAAAATGGTGATGTTAAGTTTGATGAGGCAACCAAACTTTTTGAAAGAGGTGCCGAGTTGTGCAAAGCCTTATCAACAAGTTTTGATAAAGCCAAGGGCAAAGTTACAGTTATAAGAGAAGAACTTATGGGGCTTTTAACTGAAGAGGAATTAAATTAAAGGGAAGATGATTATGAAAAACAAAAGTATTACAAGTAGAGATGAAGATTTTGCAAAATGGTATACAGATGTCGTAAAATCTGCAAAACTAGCCGATTATAGTAGTGTAAAAGGTTGCGTTATATTAGAACCTAATGGTTACGCCTTATGGGACAAAATGAGAGAAGTTTTAGACAAGATGTTTAAAAAAACGGGGCATCAAAATGTTTATATGCCTGTTTTAATTCCTGAATCATTACTAAAAAAAGAGGGCGAGCTAATAGAGGGCTTTGCACCTGAATGTGCATGGGTAACAAAAGGTGGTAGCGAAAATTTGGAAGAAAATTTAGCTTTTAGACCAACTTCTGAAACTTTATTCTCTGACTATTACTCTAAAAAAGTAAAATCTTATAGAGATTTACCAAAATTATACAATCAGTGGGCAAATGTTATAAGATGGGAAAAAGAAACAAGACCATTTTTACGTACTCGCGAATTTTTGTGGCAAGAAGGACATACTCTTCACGAAACTGAAAAAGAGGCCATTGGTGAGACTATAAGAATGCTTCATGTTTATCGCGACTTTTTTGTAGATTACTTAGCAATCCCAGTTATTTGTGGTAAAAAGACAGAAAAAGAAAAATTTGCAGGTGCTGAAAGCACATACACAATCGAAGCACTTATGTATAACGGTGTTGCACTTCAAAGTGCTACAAGTCATTATTTTGGTCAAAAATTTGCAAAAGCATATGATATTAAATTTTTAAGCAGGGAAGAAAAGTGGGAGTATCCATATCAAACATCATGGGGTTCAACAACTAGAATGATTGGTGCTTTAATTATGGTTCATAGCGATGATAACGGACTGGTATTGCCACCCAAAATTGCACCAACTCAAGTAGCAATAATTCCAATTGGTAAAGACCAAGAAGTAATTGATTTAGCTAACAAATATTGCGATGAATTGACTGATAGAGGAATAACCGCTTATGTAGATAATACTGAGAAATCACCAGGCTTTAAATTTGCTGAAGCCGAAGTAAATGGTATTCCTGTTCGTATAGAAATAGGTATGAGAGATTTAACAGAAAATAAGATTACACTTGCAAGAAGAGATACAGGTGCCAAAATTCAAATTTCAAAAGATTGCGACCTTGCAAAAGAAGTTAATTCATTGATGAATGACATACAAAACAACTTATTAGCTACTGCAACAAAAAGAATGAATGAGCTTACATTTGAGTGTAAAGATTTAAATGAGGTTGAAAAACAAATAAATACTCAACCTGGTTTTATAAAGGCAGAGTGGTGCGGATGCACAGAATGCGAACTTAAAATGAAAGAAATTAGAGGCATTAAATCTCGTTGCATCTTGAACGATGGGTTAAAAAACAACAAATGTGTTGTTTGTGGTAGGCCTTCTAAATATACAGTAATGTGGGGTATTCAATACTAAATAATACACAAATTATCAAAGCATAACACTATATATTGTGTTATGCTTTTATATTTAAACAAAAGAAATCATTAAATGTTATATAAAAGTAGTGTAGTGGACTTTGTGTGAATTTTTTGCTTTAAACAATTCATTATTTTAAAACATAATTAATAAAATATATTATGATTATAAAACACGATGACTCTTATCAAGAAGGCAAACAAAAAATAACAATTGCATCTACAAATTTTTGGCCGATAAAAATCTTAGTTATGGCAATTGCGTTGTCTTTGGGTTTTAGTTTGTTCTCTGAACTTATCATGGGCAACACTGGCATAATAATTGCATTAATTGTTATTGTTGTTTTTGTTTCTATTGCCATAATAACCGATATGATTGGGGTGGCAGTAACCGCTTGTTCTACTGAAGCATTTGTTTCAAAGTATGGCAAAGATAGAAAAGGAGTAAAAGAGGGCGTGCAATTAATACGCAACGCCGACAAGGTTGCCTCATTATGTGCAGATGTTTTAGGTGATGTATGCGGAATATTGAGTGGGGCAGCAGGTGCAAATATAGTAGCACGCATCACATTAGATATCGGCAATATAAATATAGCAATTCTTATTAGTTCGTTTACCACAGCTATTATTGCTGGCTTAACAATATTTGGCAAAGCATTAGGGAAGCACACCGCAATTAATAAATGTGATGCCATTATTTTAAGAGTGGGAAAAATTATTAGCGTATTTACAAAAAGTAAAAATAGCAAAAAGCCAATGTAGTTAAAATAGTATAAACTATGTGATGTTAAAATTTGAGCAAGTCAAATTTTAAGTTGCTAAACGCAACCACCACGATAAATCGTGGCATCACAGTTTGAATAAACATCAGTTTTGCTTGAATATACACTCGCTTTGCTTTGTGTGCATTCAGACAAAACTTCCGATAATATAAAAAGGTAGAATTGTGCTAAAAGCAATTTTGACTTTTTTAAGTTTTGGTGCGTCAATAAGCGGTGGTTTTTCTATCAAAAAAATTAACAAAATATTCTTTTGCTAATTTTGATTGAATAATGATATACTAAGAATGTATTAGGAGTGTTATGTTTGGAAGAATAAAGAAAAAGATTTTTGCATCTAACATGCTGTTTAAAGGCAAAAACAAAAAAGTAAAAGTTGGACTAGCGTTTGGAGGCGGTGGGGCAAGAGGCTTTGCTCATCTTGGTGCTATTAAAGCGTTTGAAGAATATGGCTTAAAGTTTGATTACGTAAGCGGAACAAGTGCGGGCAGTATTGTTGGTGCACTATATTCTGCGGGTTACACCTACGAGCAAATGTATAAGGTTGCCACAAAACTGAATGTAAAAGACATCAGAACATCAAAACTTGTTTTTGTGCCATCAAAATCGGACGGCATAGAAAATGTGTTAAAGAGCGAACTTGGCGATATAAACATTGAAGATTTGCCTATCCCATTTTCTGCAGTGGCGGTTGATATTATAACCATGGACGAGTGCGTAATAACCAAAGGTAATCTTGCAAAAGCATGTGCAGGCTCGTGTGCCGTTCCAGGAGTTTTTCAGCCAGTGGTTTTTGGAGAAAGACATTTGTGTGACGGCGGACTTCAAAACACAATTCCTGCCGATGTGCCAAAACTTATGGGGTGTGACTACGTTGTTGCGGTTGATGTAAACAAGTCAAGAAATTATGGAACCGAAAGCACAAAACTATTAGATGTTTTAAGTTGCACAATAAGAATTTTAATGAAGGGCAATGTTGTAAAAGGCTACCTTTATTCAGATGTTATGATAAAGCCCGAAACAAAACGTTTTAAAAGCACCAAAAAAGAGGGCTTTTTAGACATGATAGACGAGGGCTATAAGGCAACAATTGATGTTATTCCTCAAATTATGCAACTGTTTAAACAAAAGCCAATAAAATTAAAAACCAAGGTTAAATACTTAAATGACGATAGGGTGGTAATTTAGTAAAAATTGGGTATTGACTTACCATGTTTTTGGTGTTAGAATTTTTTAGCAATAAAAAAGTGAGGTAAATCAATATGGAAAAAACTGTAGGTTATCAAAAATTTTGTTCTCAAATGAACATCTTAAATGCAATTGTTGAAAAATATGACGGGTTAAACAAAAAAACTTTGTTTGCAATTTATAGCACAACTTTAAAAAAGGCAGACACAAAAGAAAAGCAAAACGCTAATAAAAACTTAAACGGCGTTTGTCACTTGGCAGATAATTTAATGCAAATCATGCAAATTAAAAAAATCACAAGAGCAGACATGCAAAAATTTAACGACACAAAAGATTTCATTTATAGAACATTCTTCCAAAAAGAATATGAACCATTGGTTGAAACAAAATAGTTAATTATAAAAAAGAATGATTAAGCAATTAAAAATATTGTTTAATCATTTTTTTGTTTGAATTTTTAAAGATATATTGTATAATCAAAATCAAATGTACGCAGAAGTTATTGTAGATATTTCCGCAAGCGCGGTTGATAAAATATATGATTACGACATCACAGGTTTTAATGTCACAGAGGGCTATAGAGTTATGGTCCCTTTTGGCAAGTTTAACATAGAGGGCTTTATAATTCGAATAAAAGATGACACCAGTTACGATAAAGCCAAAGTAAAAAAAATAATCGCCCCTGTTGACGATTTTGCCGTTATCACCAAAGAAATGATAGACCTAATGCACAAAATGTGTGCATATTATCACCTTAAATATATTGATGTTTTAAGGCTTTTCATTCCAAGCGAAATGCGAACTGGCAAGGTCAAAAGCCTAAGCCGAAAAATTTTGGAATTTGTGGGTGACAAAGATACAGTTGCTAAAAATATCCGCAAAAATGCAAAAAATCAATTAGAATTGCTTGAATTTTTAGAAAAAAATAAAAAATATTACAAAACAGACCTCTGTAATCAATTTACATCAGTGGCAGTTTCTAAGTTTATAGATTTAGGCGTACTGCTAGAAGATAAAGAGGAATACTTGCGTGCCCCAGATTATGTTAAAAAAGAAAACAAAACGGTTGTTCACACGCAACTTCAAAATAGAGCAATTGATGAAATCTTGTCAAAACGCAATAACACACACCTGCTTTTTGGCGTAACAGGCTCAGGCAAAACAGAAGTGTATATGAGCGTTATAGAACACATCATTTCCGAGAACAAAACTGCCATAATGCTTGTGCCAGAAATTTCTCTTACACCTCAGGTGCTTGCAAATTTTAAGGCAAGGTTTGGGCAAGAGGTTGCAATTCTTCATAGTGGTCTTTCCAGTGGCGAACGCTTTGATGAGTGGCGAAGAATAAGGCTTGGTCTTGCAAAAATTGTTGTTGGTGCAAGGTCGGCAATTTTTGCTCCGCTCCAAAATTTGGGAATAATAATCATTGATGAGGAGCATGAGCAAAGTTACAACTCCGAGTCTAACCCTAGATATTTCACCAAAGATGTCGCAGAGTTTAGAAAAAATTACAATAAATGCCCGCTTGTGCTAGGAAGTGCAACTCCAAGTTTAGAAAGTTTTTTAAAAGCCGAAAAAGGCGAGTACAATTTAATTGAAATGCCAACAAGAGTAAATGGCAAAGAAATGCCCAAAATTCAAATTGTTGACATGTTAAGCGAAATCCGTTCGGGCAATACGGGTGTTTTTTCCAGAACACTCTTGTATGAACTTGATAACTGCTTTAAAAATAATCATCAAGCCATGCTTTTTATAAACCGCCGAGGCTTTTCTTCGTTTATGCGTTGCACCGAATGCGGTTATGTTGCAAAATGCACAGAATGTGATGTCAGTTTGGTTTATCATAAAGATGATAACCAACTAAAATGCCATTACTGCGGAAAACGCTATAAAGTGCTAGATAAATGCCCCGAGTGCGGTTCAGTTAGAATACGCCAAGGTGCAGTAGGCACTCAAAGAATTGTAGAAGAACTTAAAAAGTACTTTCCAGACGTTAAAGCACTCAGAATGGATAACGATACTACTCAAGTAAAAAACGCTTATCAAAAAATACTAACAGAATTTGGCGAAACAAAACCTGCTGTTTTGGTGGGAACTCAAATGATAGCCAAAGGCCACGACTTTAAAGATGTAACCGTTGTTGGAATTGTAGATGCCGACCAAAGCCTTTATCAAAGTGATTATAAATCAACCGAACGCACTTTTGAATTAATAACTCAAATGGCGGGCAGAGCAGGCAGAAGTAGTGCCGAGGGCAAAGTTATTTTGCAAACTTACGCTCCAAGACATTATGCCTATAAGTTTATTGCAAACTATAACTATAAAGGTTTTTATAATAAAGAAATTAATCTACGTGAAACGGCAAAATTTCCACCATTTACAACAATAATAAGGCTCCTTTTCACAAGCGATAACGAAGAGCTTGCCCGTGAAATAGTAAAAAAATGCCATAACAAAATTTTTGACCTGTCTAATGAATATAAAGACGATTTTGTGTACTACGATGCCATGAAATCCCCTGTTGCCCGCATAAAAAATAGGTATCGCTACCAAATTTTAATAAGACTAAAAAAAGATAGAGAACGCGAGATTATAGACAAAATTTACTCCGCTTGCGATGCCTGCTCCCACCCCAAAGTAAGTTTTTTTGTAGAAATCAATCCGTCAAGTTTAACATAACTGCCAAATGCTTTTAACGCAAAAACTTGTCAACACGTTTCCTCACTGCTAAGAGTCTTTTAACGAAAAAGCCTGCATAACGTTTCCTCCACTGCCAAGGGGAGGTGTCATCAACTTTACATAAAGTTGATGA
>CAVISZ010000114.1:0-6531 GCA_963645585.1 uncultured Eubacteriales bacterium | reverse complement strand
AGCTAGTTGCCATTGTTGGTGACACTGGTGGTGGCAAGACTTCTTTTGCAAGTGCGGTTGCTCAAGAAGTTGCTAAAGACAGTGTGCGAAATTCTTTAGCGGAACAGTGCGTTCAGTTGTTACGGGCCAAAGGCTTTAAAAAACTACGTAAACCCGACAATTTAGTTCATGCAGATTATGGATTGTATACCTTCTTAGATAAGAAGCAAAAATATGGAATTGATTCTATCTACATAAACGGTTGGGATGTTGGTACTCCAGTTACTTATCGAAAAAACGCATATCTCTGCCCCCATGCAGTTGTTTTTTTGGACGAACCAAGCAGATATTTTGACAATCGAAACAGTGCAGGTTTCCCAGAGTTTGTTCAACAGATTTTTCAGTTGCATCGTCATTTTAAATTAACGTTTGTATTAATTTACCAAGATATTGATGATATTGATTTAAAAATTCGTAAAAAATTTCATCGTGTTATAAAAATGCAAAATATGATTGTCAAAAAGCGTAAAAATGGAACTACAAGAAAAGTAATATGGGAGTATTACGAATATCGTAGATTCGCTGGTAAAAATGCTTATACTTGGGCTTCAGATAACAACGTTATTCCTTTAACAACTGCCCAAAAGAAGAGATTGTATAATGAGTCACACCCATTAAGAAGATATTTCCCTTTTAGTTTGTTTGCTTCAGCTGAGTTGAAAAGATATATTCACGATTGCGAGATGCAATTATATAACTCGCAGTGCGCAGAAGCTTGTAGATTTAAGTTTAAAGGTGATTTGAGTAAGATTTATGACACCGATTTCTTTGAACCGACCATGTATAATGACCCTTCTTGTAAGAATGAAAAGGAATATGAAGAGTTTGCTAAAAATATGGAATTTGTTTCTGCAAAGTCTTTTAGGAAGCCAAAAAATTTGAAAGAGTATTATCAGTTCAACAAAAATGTTGTTATCGAGCGTCCTGAAGATTATGTTCGCTCAAAAACTGGACAAAAAGATTTTAAACAAAAGGAGTAATTATGAATTATGCTGATTTTCGAGAAAAGAAAAAGTTTTCAGAATTTTATTTAATTCCAGCATTGAAAGAAATTGGGCAAAGTGATAAGGCTAAACATTTGAAATATTGCGGTGACTTTAAAGATGTTGCTATTTGTGAAGATTGTTTTACGCCATATTTTGATAAGGCTTATTTATGTCGTGACCGTTTTTGCCCAGTTTGCAACAAGGCAAGGTCTTTGCTGTGGTATTCGAAATTACAGGGTATATTGCCAGAGATATTAGCTAAGTGTAATGAATATAAGTTAGATTTAATAACTTTTACTATAAAAAGTACAAAAACATTAAAAGAGGGTGTTGAAACTCTAATTAAAGCTTTTAGATATATGATGCACGATGAGAAAGGTCTTGCCAAAAAGTTTAATGAAATATATTTGGGCGGGCTTCGCGCGCTCGAAGTTAAACGTGGCAAATATTGTAATGATTGGCACCCTCATTTTCACGTTTTGTGTATTAAAAAGGGGAAAGGTAATAATTTCGATTTTTTAGAAAACGCGTGGAATCACAGTGTTAATGTCGTTACAAATATGCCAGGAAAACTTGCATCAGTTGACGTTAAATACCTTCAGCATGATATTAATAAAGGTATTCGTGAGACTGTTAAGTATTTGACCAAATCCTCATTTGAAGATAAGAACGGCAACGTAGTAATTAATAACAACGATTTGTCTGAGATGATAAAAGTTCTTAGAGGTGTACGTTCTTTGACTGCATGGGGTTGCTTAAGATATTATTTGTCGGAACAATCTGTTGAAGATGACTTATCTTTAAGTAATCAAGAACAGGAACAACATTGTTGCAAATATTGTGGCTGTAGTGATTTTATAACGTTAGAAAAACAATACTTGAGGCATATGGTACTCGATGATTTTGAAGATAGTAAAATAAGTGAGGACAACTTATGATAAATGATATAGAAAAAAATCTTTTACCTGATGTCACAAAGGAAAATTCTGTTGAGGTTGTTTGTGCCGATGAATCTGAAATTTATTATATAAATAAAATTAATGTTTGTTTATATAACCTATGCAACAACTTCATTCTGCTTGGTGGCTATTTGGATGATTTTAAGGAACAGTGCAAAACAGTTTTTAATGTAAATAAGGGGCGTGAGTGTAAAAACATCTACGAGTGGGCAGAGTTACGTTTCGAGTTTAAAAAGTCGACTACTATTGCATTAATTGGAGTTTGTAATCGTTTTGGTGATAGAAAACAGTTTTTAAAAAAAGAGTATGCTAATTATAATTTTTCTCAACTTGCTGAAATGTTACCAATACCTGATGAGTTGTTGTCTTTTATAACTCCAGACATGAATGTTCGTGAAATAAGACAATTTAAAGCAATGCAGAAAACTGACCAGACGTCTGGTCAAAAAACAGAAAGTGAGGAAAATAAAGGCATCCAGAGGTTTATCATATTGAAAAATGATGCTGAACGTATAGATTTTTTGAAAAAATATTCTAATTGGGGGCTATGGTTTGATGAGGCTCGGTTAGGTATAAAGTATTATCGAGTTATGCTTAATAATGGTGATTATATCGTCGCTTCAGTGCCAAATCCTTACTATTTTTGCTCTCGATTAGTTTATCCATCGCCTTGCTTTAAAATTGTTAAAGTTGGTACAGATAAAGAAAATGCTAGGTTTAATTTCTATTTTGATAGTGATAAAGATATTTTATCTTATTTAAAAAGTACAAAAGCAAAATTTGTGGATGATTTTTGGGGCGACAAGGCGCGAGAGCTTAAACGTCAATTAGAGGAATTTCAACTGCAGGCTAAACTCGATAGCAAACAAAAAGCACGCAAGGAACGCAAAATTAAAAAAGCCATAGAAAAGGAAATGAATTATATTAGTGTTATTAAAGGAGTGCATGATGAAAAATGAATTTAATGTAAATCTTTGTGAGTATTGCTCACGTTGTCGCTTTGGTAAGCTTGATAAAAATGGTAAAAGAATTTTTTATTGTAAGTTTGCAGAGCCTCATAGTTATAAAGTTGAAGTATGTTCACATTATCTGCTAAACCTCCATTTTTGCGTTCCTAGAACATCAATTTTTGTAAAAATTGGTAGAGTAATAAAAAATATCTTTTTGTCACCATATCGTTTTATTAAAAATGTAAGGTTAAAAAAAGTAAAGAAGAGGGTTCCAAGTACAATCGAAGAGGAGGACGTCTCTTAAGTTGTTTAAAAGCTTGTAATTTTACTAGCAAATTTTTGTTTTGCTTCTTTGCAATCACTGCAAAAATTTGCGTAGTCTATAGCGGGGGAATTGTCGCAGTGCGAAATTCATGGTTGCAACTTGCTGAAAGCATGTTGCCCCCGCTGTAATAACTATGCCTATAATTAATAAAAAACGCAACACTGATGTGCGGACTTGCTCCGCGCGTTAGCGTTGCGTTTTTTATAGGCTATATATCGGACCGAAAATATACAAAACTGCGGGCTTTAGCACGCAGTTTTGCGTTGTGTCCATACTATAGAAACAAATGGGGTAAAATTGACAAAACGAAGTGCCCTCAAGCCTTTATTTTAGCCAACCTTAATTCTATTTATTCGCAAAAAACATGTGCGTTGTGCGCATATTTTTAAGCAAAAATCAATATATGGTGTCAAATTTTAAAAATATGTGTTTTTACTATACCATATATTGTATGCAAAATTCCAAACGGAGCCAAAACTGCTCATTTTTACAAGATTTTGAATAAAAAATGACCTACTTAAATAGGTCATAAAAGTGTATTAAAAAGTGTATCAAAATTAAAATTATTTTGGGTAGTATTTTGGGTAGTAGGTTAAAAATCCTTTAAAATAAAGGCTTGAGAGAGGGTGTACATCGGGCTCATAACCCGAAGGTCAGTGGTTCAAATCCGCTCCCCGCAACCAATGAAAAGTGAGGCACGTAGCCTCCTTTTTTATTGCGAGAGGGTTATGAGAATGCGGATAGCATTATTGCCGAAGGCAATGCCCGACGAGCGTGCTCGTCAAGCTCACTAGCCGAGCAAAACAGGGAGTGTTTTGCGAACGCCACGAAGCCCGAGAGGGCGAAGTCTAACCGAAGGTCAGTGGTTCAAATCCGCTCCCCGCAACCATTAACACAAAATATTGTATGCTTTCTTGCTGTCGCGTCAATATGTTGTGTGTAGTCACCTATCATAGGTGACCTTTTTTTGTTAAATTAATACTTTTTCTGGGTAGTATTCTGGGTAGTAGTTAAATTAGGTTCAGTTTTGCTATTTCTTTATTCTCAAAAGCTTCAGATAGTTTGATATAATATTTCTCAGTTATTGCATAGCTGGCAAGCCCTAGTCCCAAAACATGTTTGTGGCTTAAGTGGCTTATTTTGTCATATTTTATGTTGACAACCGCATGCAAAAATGATAATATTTGTATATATTATAAATTTACATGTAAATATGGGGTTTTATGCTTGATTTTGAAAAGGTTATCTCTTCGCCAGAAGTTATAAAGGAGTATAAAAAAGCATTTTTGCTAAATATGTTTCAAAAGCTTTGTGTAATGATGAGCAAAAATGCAAGCACTAAAAAAAGAATACATAATTTGTATTTGCAGTCTTTCGACAAAAATACAACAACACAACTCATTGTAAAAAGCGAGTTCGATTATGATATTTCTAAAGATGAGGCAGAAATGTTTTGTTTATGGGTTATGGCATTTTTTAGAAAGAGCAACACTCGAAAAAGTTTTTCACTTGAGTTTAAACGTTATCTTTACGAAAAACAACATGGAAAATGTGCTACATGTGGAGAAAAATTGGGGCTTGTTTGGAGCAAAATACATGTTGACCATATTATTCCGTTCAAACTTGTTGGCGATGAGTTAAAAGATAATTGTCAGGCTTTGTGCGATACTTGCAACGAATGCAAAAGTGCAAGAACAGATTACATATTCAAATCAATGTTAAAATTAAATTAAAGGAGAAAAATATGAAAAAACTTTATTTGCAAAAAATTACACAACACGAAAAAACTTGTTACATTGGCAAAATTGACCCAAGGGAGTTGGTTAGAGTTGCAACAAAAATAGAAATGGGAGATGTGCAAGAGGCCCAACGTCCACTCAGTGAAAAAAGAGTAAAAAGCATTGCCAAATATGTTGGAGAAGAAAACGGCATTTTGCCAAACACTTTAACACTTGCCACCAAAGACGGAAAATATCAAGTGTATGAGTGCCCAGAGTTTTCCAATATTTACTATATTGAATTTCCTTCAGACGAAAGAGAGTTTTTAGACTTTAAAGATTCAATTGATGTTATGGATGGTCAACACAGACTTTATTCTTTTTTGAATGATATTAGAAGTATTAGTGATAATGAGTCATTTGAAATGGGGTTTACGCTATATATTAGACCAAACTTAACAGAAAAAAGGCAAATTTTTATTAGTTGTAACGAAAAGCAAGAAAAGGTTAGTGGCAACCTTTTAATGTGGTTTAGGGCACAATTGCAGATGCTTACTGACAATGAGAAGAACTTTTATAATGTTGTGTCAAAATTAAACAACGAATATCCTTTAAAGGGCAAAATAATTATGAGTGCGGAAAAAATAACCAGAGGTTTTAAAGCCGACCAAGTTATGGAAATTTTAAAAACTTCGCATATACAAGATTTGTGTATTGGTGAAAGAAATTTAACAGAAGATGAAAAGGTAAATGTTATTTGTACGTACTTAACTGCATGGGAAAAAGTTTGCGATTTCAGTTTTGTAAACTCAACAGCAAAGCAGGCGGGTGCCGCGGTTAAAATTGCAGGCTTTAGATTTGTTATGCACTTAATTCAAGCCGTTTGGGACAGGGCTATTGTGGATAGAAAACGTTTTGAAGATTCATTCTGTCAAGATATTATCAAGCGATATATTTCTGCAACAGGCGTAGAAAAAGAAATGTTTTTCCTTGACGACAATCACAAAATGTGGTTTAGAGATAGAACTGCAATTGCGAACTATGCAAGTGAAGGTGTAAAAATAATTAAAGCAATGGGAGCAGAGGACTTTAACCCTTTGGGGTAATTATTTAAACAAAAAATTTAAAGCATAAAAATTCTAATTAAAAATAACAGACAGGATAAAAAGTTGCATGAATAAATACGATTTAAACTTTAAAATTACAGTGCTTAGATATATATTTGTTGAACAAAATACAAGAAACGATGCTTGTAAAAATTTTAATGTTCCACCAAAAACACTCGATAAATGGATAACAAAATACCATAAAGGTGTTATTGATGTATGCACAATGAACACAACTATTGATGAGTTGTTGTCAACAATTCCTGACTAATCTTAAAAAATAAAATGTTTGAAAAATTTAATTTAAAAAATTATTATAAACTATGTGATGTTGCTTTGTTCATTATATTCACAAATCAATTTGCTTCAGGCAAAACCGTTATAAATAACGGCATCACCACAGATTGAATAAACATCAGTTTTGCTTGAATATACACTCGCTTTGCTT
>CAVISZ010000113.1:785-7375 GCA_963645585.1 uncultured Eubacteriales bacterium | reverse complement strand
CAGAATCGAATTTCACTGGCGATGTCACATAGGTGACAGCTAGAAATACAAATGCAAAAAGAAAAGTACAAACACTACCAATAAGACCTATTTTTAATACTTTTTTTGTTATTTTTTTCATCAATTTAGTATTTGTTATGTTATAAAAAATATACTTTAACAAATTTTCTTACATTTGTTGCTCATATGCACATAAAAAAATCTAGCAATTTTATTTTTTTTGATGTATAATGTAACTTGGAGATTAATATGTATTACAATATCGTAACTTTTGGATGTCAAATGAATGTCCATGAATCAGAAAAAATAGCAGGAATGCTAGAAAACATGGGTTATAGCCCAATAGATAACAAAGTACAAGCAGACATTATAGTTTTTAACACTTGTGCAATTAGAGAGGGGGCGGAAGATAGAGCCCTTGGCAATATAGGCAACTTGAAAAAGATGAAAAAAGCCAATCCAAACAAGATTATTGCAGTTGCAGGTTGCATGACTCAGCAAAAAAGCGTAGCAGATAAACTATTCAAAACCTTTCCATTTATAGATATAATCGTAGGCACGCACAACTTATATGATTTGCCAAATTTAGTAACCAAAAAACTTAATGAGAAAAAGCGTAGTTTAGAAAATATAAGTGAAGGGCAAATTAACGAAAATGTGCCTGTAAAAAGAACAAGCGGACAAAATGCTTGGGTTAACATTATGTATGGTTGCAACAATTTTTGCTCTTATTGTATTGTTCCTTATGTGAGAGGAAGAGAAATAAGCCGTAATAAGCAAGATATTATAAAAGAATGCAAACAAGTAATAGCGTCGGGCGAATATAATCAAATTACACTTCTAGGACAAAATGTTAATTCATATTGCAACCCTGAAAACGGAAGCAATTTTGCTGATTTGCTAAAATCAATATGTGAACTAGATGGTGACTTTAAACTAACCTTTATGACAAGTCACCCAAAAGACATATCTGATGAAGTAATTGATATTTTAGCCAATGAGCCTAAGATTTTAAAAGAATTGCATTTGCCTGTTCAAAGCGGAAGCACAAAAATATTAAAAGCCATGAACAGAAAATATACAAGAGAACACTATTTGTCAATAGTTGATAAGCTAAAGGCAAAAATTCCAAATATTAGACTTACAACCGACATAATAGTTGGCTTCCCAGGCGAAACAGAAGAAGATTTTGAGGATACATGCTCACTTATTGAATACGTAAAATATGATGGTATATTTGCTTTCATGTATTCAAAACGTAGCGGTACAATTGCAGAAAAAATGCCTGACCAAATACCAGACGATGTTAAAAACTATAGAGTAAATAAAATACTTCAACTTGAAAAAGAAATACAAAAGGAAAAAGGAAATTAAAATGCCAAGAAAAAAAGTAAACGAGTCAAACATAAAAGAACCAACCAATATGATGAAGCACTATATGGCAACCAAAGAGCAATATAAAGATTGCGTGCTTTTTTATAGGTTAGGTGACTTTTATGAACTTTTTAATGATGACGCGGTTGAAATGTCTAGGGTGTTAGACCTCACATTAACAGGTAAAGATTGTGGTTTAGATACAAGGGCTCCTATGTGTGGTATTCCATATCATGCGGTTGAAACTTATATTAACAAATTGATTAATCTAGGCTATAAAATTGCTATATGCGAGCAATTGTCTACTCCTCAACCTGGCAAAATGGTAGAAAGAGATGTTGTTAGGGTTATAACCCCAGGAACAGTTGTAGACGCAGGTGTTTTAGATGAAACTAGAAATAATTACATAGCATCTATCTATCAAAAGAATAACCGTGTAGGTGTTGCTTTGTGTGAATTAACAACTGGTGATTTTGTAATTTCAGATTATGACGGCGATGAATATTTGAACAACCTAAATGACTTTTTAGTTAGGTCGTTGCCATCTGAGATTATTTGTATAAGCAATTATGAACTAGAAAAAATGTTGCCTTGCACAAAATTGAATGCAATGCCAAAATTCACACCATATAACGATGATCTTACGCAACAAAAAAGTAGCGAGCTCTTAAGCAAATATTTTGGAATTGATTATGAATCAAAATATGACATTACAAGAATGAAATTTGGACAACTAGCAGGAGGCTTGTTATTGTCTTATTTAGAAGAAACTCAAAAACGTTCTTTGGTGCATATAAACAAGATAACAAAGCAAAAGTCTAGTGACTTTATGAAAATTGACTTAAACACTCGTAAAAACCTAGAAATAATTGAAACATTAAAGGATAGAAGAAAAAAGGGTGCATTGATATCTGTCATCGATAAGACAAAAACAACAATGGGCTCACGATTGATGAAAAATTGGATACAAGAGCCACTTTATAATGAAAGAGAAATTAATAGCCGTTTAAATGCTGTTGATGAACTTGTAAGAAAACTTATTGCTAGAGACGAACTTAAAGATTTGTTAAATAAAATAACAGATATAGAAAGAATCTCGGGGCGTATTGCCTATGGTAACTTTACTCCAAGAGATGCCGTTTCTTTGGGGGCTTCGCTTAAATTACTGCCTGAACTTGTAAATATCTTAAAACAATATGATAATGTTAAAATTAAAGAGTTTTGCGAGTCTATGCCAAATTTCAATGACATAACTGACTTGTTAACAAATGCTTTTGTTGCACAGCCTCCAGCACTTCTTAGTGCAGGTGGGTTTATAAAAGACGGATTTAATTCTGAACTTGATGACTACAGAAACGCGAAATCAAAAGCACAAGACTGGATAACCCAGTTAGAGGCAAAGGAAAGGGAAGAGTCTGGAATAAAAACTCTTAAAATAGGCTTTAACAGGGTGTATGGCTACTATATAGAAATAAATAAAGCTTTTTCGCAAGATGTTCCTATGCGATATATAAGAAAGCAAACAGTTGCAAACTGTGATAGATACATAACTGGTGAACTACAAGATTTGCAAGACAAGATTGAGCATGCTGATGAAAATTCGGTTAAACTTGAACAAAATATCTTTAAGGCAATTAGAGAAAAACTGCTAGAAAGATGTACATGTATTCAAAAGGCTTCTAAAATTATTGCAGAACTAGATTGCTTGTTGTCTTTTGCTGAAATTGCCGTAAAAAATAATTATGTAAAACCAAAAGTAAGTTCTAAAATTAACCATATCTTGATAGAAGCAGGCAGACACCCTGTTGTTGAAGATTTAAATAGCAGTGGCTCATTTATACCAAATGATACGCTATTAGATGAGCATGACAATAAAATAATGATTATAACTGGTCCAAATATGGCAGGAAAGAGCACATATATGCGTCAAGTTGCAATTATTACACTTCTTGCACATATTGGTTGCTTTGTGCCTGCTAAAAGGGCTGAAATTGCGCTAACAGACAGAATATTTACAAGAGTTGGTGCTAGTGATGATTTAGCGGTCGGACAGTCTACATTTATGGTAGAAATGATGGAAGTTGCAAATATATTAGAGAATGCAACAAGTAAGAGTTTGGTTGTTTTAGATGAGATTGGTAGAGGTACTTCAACTTATGACGGATTGTCAATTGCTTGGGCTGTTGTTGAAGAAATAGCCAACAATATGAACTGTAAAACTATGTTTGCCACTCACTATCATGAGTTGACTGAACTAGAAGGCTTTATGCCAGGCGTTAAAAATTACAGAATTGCAATAAAAGAAATTAATGGTCAATTAGTTTTCTTAAGAAAAATACAACGTGGTGGAGCAAACAGAAGTTATGGTATAGAAGTAGCAGAACTTGCAGGCGTAAAGAAGTCTGTTATTGTTAGAGCAAAAGCAATATCTAATGAACTTGAAAAAAATGATTTATCTAATCATATTGTAAAGTCTGTTTCGCAAAACCCTGAAGACACAACCAAAAAAGAGAAATCATATACAAATGTTATTGCTATTTTAAAAGATATAGACATTAATAAAGTTACCCCACTTGGAGCATTCGAAACATTATGCGACCTTGTTCAAAAGGTAAAAGAGTAATTTAAAAAGAGGAAAAGATGAGTATAAAACTTTTAGATAAAAATGTTATAAACCAAATATCTGCGGGTGAAGTAGTAGAAAAACCTGCCTCAGTAGTTAAAGAGTTGGTAGAAAATAGTATTGATGCAGGTGCAAACAACATTGAAATAGAAATAAAAAATGGTGGAATAAGTTATATTTCTGTAAAAGATGATGGTTGCGGAATTAATGCAAATGAAGTAAAACTTGCTTTTATGCCCCATGCAACAAGCAAACTCGAAAAAATTGAAGATTTAAATTCGTTGCACACTATGGGATTTAGAGGTGAGGCACTAGCTACAATATCTGCAGTTAGTAAAGTAACAATGGTTACAAAAACTAACGCGCAAGATGTTGGCATTAAAATTCATTTAGAGGGTGGAGAAGAAACTTCTTCATGTGATGTTGCATGTGTTACAGGAACTAAAATTGAAGTTGAAAATTTATTTTACAATACCCCTGCAAGATTAAAGTTTTTACGCAAACCTAAAACAGAAGAAAACGATATAACAAACTTTATTGAAAAGTTAATACTTGCTAATTCTAATATATCATTTAAATATATTGTTGATGGAAAATTAATATATAATACATTAGGTGGTAGTATTCTTGATAATATATACACAATATATGGTAAAGAGTTGGCGGGCAATATGCTTGAGGTAGACTTTAACTTAGACAATTACTGTGTTAAGGGTTATATTTCTAAACCTGAATTTGCAAAGGCAAATAGAACTTATCAAACGCTATTTGTTAATGGTAGGTTTTGTAACAACCCTCTTGTTTCAACCTCGGTTGCTAATGCTTATGAAAACTTTACCATGAAAGGTAAATTCCCAGTTTATATTTTATATTTAACAATGCCAATAGCCGAAGTTGATGTGAATGTACATCCAAACAAACTTGAGGTAAAGTTCGAGAACACTCAAAAAATATATAGAGTGTTCAATGATGCGGTATGTAAAACTCTTTATGATTTTAATCATATTAGAAATGTTCATGATGATGACGAAAATAACTATACATCAAATTTAGATATACCAAACCAAAATGTTCAAGAGCTAGAAAAAGATGAGGGAGTAAGTTACTCCAATGAAAACGAAAACGCAAACTTTCAAGATTTGCTTGATAGTTGCTCAAAATCAATACAAAATACTGATAAAAATACTGGCACTTATGAGTTTAGATTGACCAATAATGTGTTGCCACAAGTAGACATTTACAATTATGAAAACAAAATTGAAGAAAACTTTGTTGAAGATAAACCACAGCTTAAAGACGTATCTTTAGATAGTCCAAAGCCACAATTTGAGCAAGAAGATTTTAAGGCTATCTTAAAATTAGAATACAAATTAGTTGGCGTTGTATTTAATACATACTTGATTTTGGAATTTGAGGACAAGATGTACTTAATAGACCAGCATGCCGCACACGAAAGACAAAGATATGACGCTATAATGGCTCAGATTAATAGCAACACTTTAAAAGTGCAAGATTTACTTGTTCCATACATAATAAAGGTTAGCCAATCGGAAGCAAACTTTTTAAATGATAATATAGATACTTTAAAATCGTTTGGCATTGATATATGCGAATTTGGCTACAATACGTACAAAGTAAGTAGTGTTCCGCTTATTATTTCTGACATGAATTTAGATGATTTCTTTGCTGATGTTTTTGATAATCTTTTGTCATTTGCAAAATCTCCTCAAGAGACTATCAAACCAAGGTTTATGCAAATGGCTTGTAAGTCTGCGGTTAAAGGTGGAGATGTGCTTAGTGATTTAGAAATAAATACACTTCTTAATAAAATAAAGACAGAAACAGAGGTGTTATTATGTCCTCATGGTAGACCTATTGTTGTTGAAATAACCAAAAAACAAATAGAAAAATGGTTTAAAAGGATTGTTTAATGAACGAGGTTGTTGTAATTTATGGTCCAACTGCCGTGGGTAAATCTGCTATAGCGGTTGAGTTGGCAAAAAGAATTAATGGCGAAATAATATCTGCCGATTCAATGCAAATATATAAGCATCTGAATGTTGGCACTGCAAAAGTAACAGAGGATGAAATGCAGGGTGTTGTTCATTATTTAATTGACATAAAAGAACCTTGGGAAAACTATTCAGTGTTTGATTTTTGCAATGATGCAAATATAATCATTCAAGAAATACTAGCAAAAGGTAAAACTCCAATAATTGTAGGTGGAACGGGTTTATATATTAAAGGCTTAACTGAAGGTTATAACTTTGCTGGTGCTGAAAAAAATGAGGAATTTAGACAACAAATAAGCAATCTCTCAAATTCTGAGCTATACAAAATGATTAAAGAGCAAGATTCAAGAATAAATGTTGACAAAGAGAATAGGCAAAGGCTAATTCGAGTGCTTGAAAGAGCAAAATTTGGTGATTCGTTATCAAAAAAACAGTCTCAGTTTTCATTTAAAATGTTTGCGATTTTAGATGATAGAGAAAAAATATACTCTCGCATTAATGTGAGAGTTGATAAAATGTTACAAAATGGTTTAATTGATGAAGCTAAATATGTAAAATCGTTAGGCTTGCCTGAGGACAAT
>CAVISZ010000113.1:0-775 GCA_963645585.1 uncultured Eubacteriales bacterium | reverse complement strand
TGTGCCAATATACTTAAACAAAAATCAAGGAATTATGCTAAAAGACAGTTTACATTTTTGAACCAATTTAAAAATATAACAAAAATTAATTTTTGTGGAGTTAAAGAAACCGCAGAGATTATTGTTAATAATTTAGAAAACAATATATAAAGGGATAAGAATATGGAAGTAGAAGAATTTTTACAAGAGTGTGAAAGTGATTTAAAAGAGAGATTTAAAGAATTAGATGACATTGCCTATGAAAATCAAAAAAAAGTTTTAAAGGCTTTTCAAAACAATCATGTGGCGTTACGCAATTTTTATGGCTCAACAGGCTATGGATATGATGACTCTGGAAAGAATGTTTTGTGCAATGTTTATGCAGAGGCTTTTGGTGCTGAAAAAGCGGTTGTGTCTCCATTAATTACTTGTGGAACTCATGCCTTGTTTTTAGCATTATCAGCAGTTTTAAGACCTGGCGATTTGGTTTTGTCTATTACTGGCTCGCCATATGATACATTGGTTGAGTGTATTGAGGGCAAAAAAGGTCAAGATATTGGCAGTTTGAAAGATTTTGGAATTAAATTTAAACAAATAGAGTTAAAAAATGATTACATAAATGAAGATGAGGCAATTAAGCAAATCAAAAAACTAAAACCTAAGATGGTGTATATGCAAAGGTCAAGAGGATATGGTTGGAGAAAGCCTTTATCTATTGACGATTTTTCTGTAATTATTAACAAAATAAGAAGCATTGATAAAAACACTTACATTTTTGTTGACAACTGTTATGGTG
>CAVISZ010000112.1:1766-2591 GCA_963645585.1 uncultured Eubacteriales bacterium | reverse complement strand
GTTATAAGACGCAGACTTATGCTTTAAGAGTATAAGTCCTTTAAATATGCAGTTTTTTGAGAACTATACTCTTTTGGATAGAAAAACAAGAGTATGGTTCTTTTTTTAGTTTAAAACAAGAGGAGAAAAAATATGAACAACGAAATTTCAAAAATATTAGGAGAATTAATCAATCTTAAATTTGACTGCACCAGCAAAGACAACTCCGCCATTATTGCCTACTTAAAGGAAAAATTTAGCAGTGCCACCGACATTGCCACAGTAAAAAACAGTAATGGTTTTAAAAACTTGGTTGTTGGTGTGAACACAAAACTTACTAATGTAAAAAATGCACTTATACTTTCTGGACACATAGACACCATTTGCCCTAACGATGGTTGGGACAAAACCTTACGTGTTGACAACGAGAACATGTATGGTTTGGGTGCCTGCGACATGAAAGCTTATAGTGCCGAACTTATTTATCAATTTAACTACTTAAAAAAGCAAAAGTATCCAATAATAATCACCTTAACAGCCGATGAAGAAACAACAGTTGAGGGCGTTCAAAATGTTTTATCATTCTTTAAAAAAAGAAACATTCAAGGCAAATTCTTTATAATTGGTGAGCCAACCAACTCCGAGATTTGCACATCTCATAAAGGCATGGTAGACATTGTGGTGAACTTTACTGGCAAAGAACACCACTCTTCCGCCCCAAGCATGGGAATTAATGCAATTTACATTGCGAGCAAATTTGCACAAAAAATTGAAAAATTAAATCAAAAGTATGAACCTCTTAAAACCTCTTTGAATGTGTCAAAAATTAAAGGCGGAGTTTCTGGC
>CAVISZ010000112.1:0-1756 GCA_963645585.1 uncultured Eubacteriales bacterium | reverse complement strand
GTTTCTGGCAATAGCGTTGCACAAAACTGCAGTTTATATATGGATTTTAGACCACTCAACTTAAATCATCATCACGCAATTTTAAACACAATTAAACAAATACGAGGCAATTTGCTAAAAGAATATCCTGGATGCCAAATTGATTTAGAAATTAAGTATGATTTGCCATGCTTCCAAGAAAAATCAAACCCAATTACAGACAAAATTTGTCAAACATTAAAAGCAGAACCAAAGCCATTTACTGCATGGGCAGAGGCAGGTTATTTGTCATCAATCATAGCAAACGGAATAATTTTTGGTGCAGGCGGACTTGAATTTGCCCACAAAGAAAATGAACAAATTTCATTTAAGCAACTAGAAGTCTATAACCAAAAATTTATTGAACTTTTAGAAATATATAAACAGTTTTAGTTAAATGGTTATTTATTGTAAAAAACACAAAAAGTTAAACCTTTTAAACTAGCAAAATTAAAAAAGAATCTAACAAATTTTAGTTAGGTTCTTTTTGTATTAGGCGTCCGTTTTTCAGGCAACGGCGTAAAAAAATACCCGATTAGGGTATTTGGTGCGCCGTGAGGAGTTCGAATCCCCAACCTTTGGTTCCGTAGACCAACGCTCTATCCAATTGAGCTAACAGCGCATATCATTTTAGAATTAACTGCCTCTAAAATTAACACTACCATTATACTATAACAATATATTGTTGTCAACAAAAAAATAAATTTACACAAAAAACAATATAAAAAAGTCCTAAAAATCGGCGACTTTTTAACATTCTATTTTAAGAGTTAATATACTAAATTCAAACATTTATTATACTAAATTAATTCACTAAAATGCTATGGCTAAACTATTGACAAACCGTCAAACATACGCTAAAATTTATAAAAATTTGAGGTGAATATGAAACATTTTAATAGATGCCAATCCCGCATTTTAAAAAAGAGAAACAGACTTTTTGCCCATAAAAACTTTATGCAATTAAACGAATAATCGCCTGCACGCCAATATTGTTTTGGTACGCTGGCGTTTTTTATTTAATGCACTACGAACACAAATTAATTATTAACTTTATCTATAATTTGAAATTTAATCAAGGAGTTATTATGAAAATAGAAGTTATTGCTCAGTACATCAGTTTACTTGCTACAATCTTTACAATTTTAGGAATTTTAGGAAAGAAAAAAGAAACAGTTATGCTTTGGTTTTCACTTTACAATGTGGTAATTTTGGCAACCTATTTTATGCTCGGAAGATACACTGGTTCTATTCTAGTATTTGTGACACTGTTTAAGTCAATTTTGTTTTACATACTTGCAAAAAAGAACATAGAACCAAAACTATGGATATTATTGCTTTTTGAAATATCTTACATTGCGATTTCAATAATTTTCTGGGATTCTTACATTGAACTAATTTTGGTTGCAAACCTGCTTTTGGTTACTTACTTATGTTGGCAGTCAAACATGAAACTTTTAAAGTATGGCTATTTGGTTAGCACTGCCCTGTTAATTACTTACGACATTTTGGTTGGTGCCTACACAACAATTATTGCAGAGGTTGCATTCTTAATTTCAAACATAATTTCCCTATATTTCGTTTATCACCCTAGAAAAAACGCAAACGAAAAACAAAAAGACACTAATGTCGTAATAGAGTCAAATCAAACCAACACCGAAGTCCAGCAAGAGCAAAATTAATTAAAAAAATCTTGAAATATTTAAATAATTTAAACTTTAAAAAATACATATAAATT
>CAVISZ010000111.1:6282-14634 GCA_963645585.1 uncultured Eubacteriales bacterium | reverse complement strand
ATTTTCTGTTAAAGCAAGCATAAAAACTGCAACAGCAACAGGCGTTACTTTTTATTCTGAAGACAACATAGAATTTGCAGAAAATTTGATATCAAATAAAATAGAATCGAAAGGTGACACAACAACATTAACAATTGTTCTAAAACTAACAGGCACTTTGGAAAACACAAGCAATAACTTATCAATAAATTTATATTTTAGACAATATGAAACTATATCTAATTTTGATATAATTCCCCCAAGTAGTAATTTCATTTTGGATGATAGCATACCAACATGTAATGTTGGAGAAACATGGGCTCAATATATAACAAGGTGTGGGTATAAGTGTAGTAAAGGCGGAACCGCAAGTGACTCAGGAAACTATTCTAGATTAGATATTGGCAAAACAGCACTGGGAGCGATTATTAATATAAGATGTGTTAGTGCGACAAGTACAACAAGCACCACCAAAATGCTAAATACTAAATATTTGGGAGTAACTTTAGATACGGAATCATTATCAATTTATCGTAATAGCAGTATGCCAATATCATTTTATATAAACGGGACTGCTACAAATGGAGGCACAATTGTTAAAGCCTCAGATGTTATTCAAATAGGTGTAACTTACTTTATGGATGATTAAATATAATTACTAAAAAACTAACCACTATATATACAGTGGTTAGTTTTTTGCATTAAATCAATTTCAACATCAACATTTTTAACGCAACAAGTCTTCATATTCGCTTTTGTATTTTTGGTACAAATTTACAACATCGGAAAATTCAGGTGAATTTTCGGTTATTGCTTTTTCTTCGCACATATAGAACAATTCTGAAAAGTCAATAGATTCATGTATTTTACCTGTAGCAAGATTTTTTGCAAATATTTGACCTCTTGTATTATCTTTAGAGAACCATTTGTAGGCGTTTCTGTATGTATCTCTAACAGATTTTTTAGAGTAGTTGTTGTTTTTTATTATTTTTAAAGTTTCCAAAACATAACTTCTTAATTCTTTATCATTAATCTCGTTATTGGTTCTGTTTAAAAAACTGCTATAAACTTTTAAATTACCTAAATTGTATTGCTCGTTGCTTTTTTGTTCGTTTTTTAGTTTTGCTTCCTCATATTTAAATTTTGCGGTTAGTGCACTTGAAAGAATATCATAAAAGGCATCACGCTCTCTGTTTGAAGTTCTAAAATCACCAACACATTCTGGGAAACTTGGTAGTTGAATAACAAAAGACATATTTACCTCCTAAATTGTTTATAAATTTTAACATATAAAATTCAAGTTTGCAATAGCAAATTTAACATATTTTTTGTTTTTTATGAGCAAAATAAGCATATATGAGCATTGTAAACACAAACGGAACATTAATTTTGTTTTTTGCCAACATAATTGGCAAACTTTTTGGTGCGTTTTATAGGCTTCCACTTTCAAACTTGCTTGGTGCAGAGGGCATGGGGCTTTATCAATTGGTATTTCCTATATATTCGTTTTTGTTAACATTAATTACAGGCGGAATTAGCATAACACTCACAAGACAAATTGCAGTGCTAAGAGCAAAAAATAGCGAAAAGGGAATTTATAAAAAGTTTGTTATAGGAAAAAATGTAAGTTTGTTTTTTGGTGTTATATTTTTTGTGTTGCTTTTGTTGCTATCTTATCCAATATCGCTTATGCAGGGCAATATTAGCGCAATTGGAGGGTATTTTGCAATATCATTAGGTTTTGTGTTTGCCTGCATTTTGGGGGCGTATAAGGGCTATTATCAAGGTTTTGGCAACATGCTTCCAACTGCACTAAGTCAAGTTATAGAGCAGACTTTTAAATTAGTTTTTGGACTTTTGTTTGCGTTTATATTTTTAAAACAAAATGTTTTATCGGGCGTTTTTGGTGCACTCTTAGGAATTTCAATAAGTGAAATTGCCACCTTTGTTTTCTTTTTAATAATCAACAAAAAGCATGTAAAAAAATTTAAAATTAAAGTGCAAAAAAATGAGTATTCCATGTTTTTAAAACAGGCTTTGCCAGTTGGTGCAAGTTATATCATTTTGCCACTTTCAAGTCTTTTGGACTCATTTTTGGTAGTAAATCTGCTAAAACTGGGAGGTTTTTTAACAAACTATGCAACGAGTCTTTATGGAATAGAAACAGGAATGATTTTGCCTCTTATTAACATGCCTAATGTGTTAATTAGTGCCTTGGCACTTGCATGTTTGCCAGACATTACATACAAAATTTCTAAAAATATTGATGTAAAAAATCAAGTCAAAAAAATGTTCAAAATTGTGCTTATGTACATAACACCATGTGCAGTGGGGCTGTTTTTGCTTGCAAAACCAATTATAGGTTTAATTTTCCCGCTTCTTGATGAAAACATGATTTCTGTTGCAACAAACTTGCTAAGACTCTCAGTTTTTGAAATGTTTTTCTTGGGTTTTGTTACAATTTCAAACGCTCTGTTGCAGGCTTTTGGCAAATTTAAACTTCCTGCTATTTCGCTTAGCATAGGAATAGCAATAAAACTAATTTTATCGTGCATATTGCTACCAAATAGTGCAGTAAATATTTATGGTTTAGTTATTGCAAGCGTTGTGGGCTATTTTGCCTCATGCTTAATTAATGTTACTTGCATAAAAAAACTTACGGGTTTTAGAACAAACTTTTTGGAGACTTTTTCGCCTATCATATCAAGTGCAATCATGACGCTTATAATTTTGCTTTTAGAGCAATTTTTTGGACTTTCACAAAATTATCTAGGTTTGTTTGTAGAAATTATGCTCTCTGTGGTCACTTACTTTGCAGTGCTTTACGCATTTAGGCAATTTAAATTTAAAGATATTAAAAAAGCCTTGCAAACAAAAGGTAATTAGTGGCATAATGCTTTTAAAAGGAAAAGCAGTATGATAATCAACAATAAAGATTTTGGCAAGATTTTTTTAGCACCAATGGCAGGTGTAAGTGATGTTGGGTTTAGACATGTTTGCAAAATGGCAGGTGCGGATTTAACATTTACAGAAATGGTAAGTGCTAAGGCATTATCATATAACAGTCAAAACACAAAAGACTTGCTTGTTACATCTTTAATAGAAACGCCCAAAGCAGTTCAAATTTTTGGTCATGAACCTGATGTTATGGCAAAAGTATGTCAAATGCCAGAACTAGAAAAATTTGACTTGATTGACATAAACTTTGGTTGCCCCGCTCCAAAAATTGTCAACAATGGTGATGGCTCGGCAATTTTAAAAGATTTAAAGCTTTTAGAAAAAATTGTTTCATCTTGCGTAAAAGCAAGTCCAAAACCAATCTCTTGTAAGTTTAGAAAAGGTTATTTTGCAGACGATAATGTCGCAGTCATAGTTGCTAAAATATGCGAAGATGCAGGGGCTAAAATGGTAACAGTGCACGGCAGAACCCGCTCTAGCATGTATTCTGGCAAAGTAGATTTAGATACAATTGCAAACGTTAAAGCAAACGTTAAAATTCCAGTTGTTGGCAATGGCGATGTTGTTGATGTTGAAAGCTATAACAAAATGCTTCAAACAGGAGTTGACGCGGTTATGGTTGGCAGAGGAGCGTTTGGCAATCCAAACATTTTTGCAACATTAAAAGGCAAAGAGCCACTAAACAAATATGACCTAATTTTAGAGCATATAAAAGTTTTAAGAGAGTTTTTTCCAGAACGTTTTGTGTCTTGCACAACAAAAAAACACCTTTTGTGGTACATAGCGGGCGTTCCGTCTGCAAACAAAATAAAACAATTTATTGCAACCAATGATAATCTTGATGAAAATTTAAATATAATAAAACAATATTTAAAATAGTTCTATTTCGCACATGAATAAAATTAATAAATTTTAAGATTAAACACTAGATGATAATTCCTTGTGTTTACTTTTTTTAACTTTAAATAAAATTTTAAACAAAAACACTTGCAATCATTTTTAAAAATAAATTTTATGTGATAAAATAATCCAAAGAATTGGGGAGTTTATGAAAAAATATATTATAGGCATTGATGAAGGTACAACAAGTTGCAGAAGTGTTTTATACGATGTTACAAAGAATGAAATTATTGATATTTCTAGCCGTAGTTTTAAGTCAAAATATCCCAAGTCGGGTTGGGTAGAGCAAGACGCTGAAAAAATTTACAAACTTCAAGTAGAAACAATTAAAGAACTTGTAGAAAAAGCCAAGCCTAAAAATATTATTTGCATGGGGCTAACCAACCAGCGTGAAACCATTGTTGCATGGAATAAAAAAACAAAAAAGCCAATTTATAACGCTATTGTTTGGCAGTGCAGACGTACTGCAGATTACATTGCAAGTTTGCCACAAGAAATTGTAGACAAAATCAAGCAAAAAACAGGCTTAATTGCCGATGCTTATTTTAGTGCCAGCAAAATAAAATGGATTTTAGATAATGTTCCAATGGCACAAAAACTCTTAAATGAGGGCAATTTGTGCATTGGCACCATGGATGCTTTTTTGGCTTATAAATTAACTGGCGAATTTGTAACCGATGTAACAAATGCAAGCAGAACAATGCTTTTTAACATTAACACTCTTGACTACGATGATGAACTTTTAGACTATTTTAAAATTCCAAGACAAATACTGCCAAAAATTATTTCAAATGCACAAATAATTGGCAATGTTTTAGATTATAATTTTCCGCTTGCCAGCATGATTGGAGACCAACAAGCATCGCTTTTTGGTCAAGGTTGTTTTTCTTGCGGAAAAGCAAAAGCAACTTATGGCACAGGTGGCTTTTTGCTTCTTAACATAGGCAATAAACCGCTTTTTATAGATAAACTTTTAACAACTGTTGCAAGCAAAATAAATGGCAAAACCATGTATGCTTTAGAAGGGAGCATTTATAGTGCAAGTTCAACAGTAAATTTCATGAAAGACAATCTGCAGTTCTTTTTTAACCCTGCCGATTCTGGTGTTATGGCAGAAAAAGTGAAAAGTTCTGGCGGAGTGTATTTTGTTCCTGCATTTACGGGGCTTGGTGCTCCATATTGGAATTCAAGTGCAAGGGCAATCATTTGTGGCATCAATTTTGACACCAAAAAAGAGCATATTGTTAGAGCGGGCCTAGAGAGTATGGCATACAACACAAAAGCAATATTAGACCAAATGAGGGCGGGCGGAACAAACATATCAAAAATCAAAGTTGATGGCGGTTGCAGTAAAAACAAATTCTTGTTGCAATTCTTGTCGGATATAAACCGAATTAAAGTTGTCAAAAATAAAGAAAGCGAGGCAACGGCACTTGGCGCAATTTATATGGCGGGTGTAACCATGAAAGTGTTTAACTTACAAAAATTGGGCAAAATTATAGATTCAAGTGCAACATTCTCGCCAAAAATGAGCGAAAAAGAGTCAGATTTCTTGTATCTGGGTTGGCAAAACGCAGTCAACATGGCTTTAATGCAAAAGGAGTAGTGCTTTGAAAAATTTTATTATGAAAATCATTTTACATTTTTTGTACCGAGGCATAAAAGTTTTAAATGGGCGAGATAGTTTAATTACAGACGAACTTAAAAGCCTGCCAAATGGTTATTCGGTCAAAATTTTGACAGATATAAACAGACCAAAAGAACTATGTTTTCAAGTCCTAAATGGAAAAATCAAAAAACTTAAAAATTGTCAAAATGCGGACCTTGTAATTGTATTTAAAAACAAAACATTAGCCTACAAAACATTCACAGGGAAAATTAGCATTGCAAACGCGTATGCTCAGCATTATTTCCAAATGTTTGGCAATATTTACCTTGCAATGGGTGTAACAAGAATCTTGGAACGTGTTGAAGGCTATTTGTTCCCAAAATGTATAAACAAAAAGTGTTTAAAAAGACCATTCAAAAGAGAAATATCTATGTTTAGAACATATTTATTGTGTATTTTTTAGGAGAGTGTATGGAATATTTTGAATTTTATAATCCTGTTAAAATTTGTGCAGGAGATGACGCATTAAAGCATTTAAATTACGAACTTAAAGCACTATGCGTAAACAAACCTTTGTTTTTGTCAGATAACGGACTTAAAAGTTTGGGTATGGTAGATAAGGTTATAAAGCAAACAGATTTAAAAAATTATGTGCTTTACACCGACATTCCAACCGATAGCGGAGTTAATGTTGTAAATAACATTTTAAAAGTGCTAACAGACAACAATTGCGATGGCATTGTGGCTCTTGGTGGCGGAAGTGTTATTGACACCGCAAAGGGCGTGAAAATGTCCTATCTTAGAACAGATAACTTAAAAGACATTATGGGCTTAGAGGTTATAACAAGGGCAAAAGAACTCCCATTTATTGTTATGCCAACAACATCTGGAACAGGTAGTGAAGTTACAAATGTTGCGGTTATTAAAGACGAAAATAGTGGCGTAAAAATGGAATTTATAACTCCATATTTAATGCCAAATGTGGCAATTTTAGACGCAAGTTTAACACTCACATTACCACCAAAAATTTCTGCAAGCACTGGCTTTGACGCCTTGGTTCACGCAATAGAGGGCTTTTCATGCTTGCAAAAAAATCCGCTTTCTGATGCCTATGCAATAACAGCCATAAAACTTATTTTGCAAAACATAGAAACTGTTTGCAAAGAACCTTCAAACAAGCAAGCCCGCATGAACATGGCACTTGGCTCTAACCTAGCAGGGCTTTGCTTTGGAAATAGCATGGTAGGTGGCGTGCATGCAATTGGTCACGCTCTTGGTGGAGTTTGCCATATCGCACATGGTGACGCAATGACAATTCTTCTTCCTCATGTTATGGAATATAACAAACAAAAATTATACAAAACTTACGCTTTGCTAGCACCGCTTTTTGAGCCAAACCTTGATGCAAATCTAAACGACATGGAACGCTGTGATTTGGTTATTCATAAAATATATAACTTGCGTGACTCTTTGCACGAGCTTACAGGTTTGCCTATCAATCTCACTCAAACTGGCAGGTTTAACTTAGAAAAAATAGATGAGGTTGCACAAGGTGCCCTAAATGATGGGGCAATGATTGTCAACCCTGTTGCAATGGATAAAACTGATGTTAAAAATATATTGCAAAAAGCATTAAATTAGTGGAGGTATAAAAATGATTGGTGATTATGTTTTACTGGGCGTGGCAGTTGCCTTAATGATTATGTTTATGGCAATTAGAGTTACAAAAGGCGGAATTTCTGGGCTTTTAAGCAAAACTCTTGCAAGTTTAGCATTTGTTGCTCTTGCTTTGGTTGGTGCATATTATTCAGGCTTTAATCTTGTTTCATTGTTTATAATTTTAGGGCTAATTTTTGGCATGATTGGCGACATTGTTTTGGACCTTAAAATTGTTTACAAAAATGATGAAAAACCTTACTTAAATGCAGGAATGCTGTCGTTTGGGCTTGGTCATGTGATGTATTTTGTTGCAACAATTCTATATGCTTTAAATATCGTTGATTCAACAAAACTTTTATATTTAATTTTAATTGGCGTTGCGTTCGCTTTGCTTGTCACAATTTTCATCGGAGTGTTTGGCAAATCGCTTTTAAAACTAGATTTTGGCGAGTTTAAAATTCAGTCTTTGGCTTATTCTTTCATTTTGTCATTTATGTCGGCTTTTTCTGTTGCAGTGGCAGTGTTTAAACCAATATTTTTGATATTTGCTCTTGGAATTGTATTTATATTCTTAAGTGACCTTGTTTTGTCTATGCAATATTTTGGTGGCAAGCAAGATAGTAAATTCTTGACAATTGTAAATCACTCGGTTTATTATTTAGGTCAAATAGCAATCGCATTCTCTTTGCTTTTTATTTAGGAGATTTATGAAAAACATTATTTTGTACACGGACGGTGCCTGCTCAGGCAACCCAGGGCTTGGTGGCTGGGGTTGCATTTTGGACTATAACGGCATAACAAAAGAACTTTCTGGTTTTAATTCAAACACCACAAATAATCAAATGGAAATAACCGCCGTGCTAGAAGGGTTAAAGGCATTAAAAGAACCATGCAAAGTAGATGTTTATAGTGATTCTGCCTATGTTGTAAACGCCTTTTTGCAAGGCTGGATAGAAAACTGGCAAAAAAATAATTGGCACACAGCCGATAAAAAGTCTGTTAAAAATGTCGAACTGTGGCAAGAACTGTTAGACCTTTGCTCTTTGCATAAAGTAACATGGCATAAGGTTAAAGGTCATGCCGATAATGAGCGTAATAACAGATGCGACTTTTTGGCAACAAGCGAGATAGAAAAAAACAGAAAAACAGAAAACAATCAACAGTAGTCTAGTTTTTGTATAAAAAATACATAATTAGAGAAAAAAATAAAAGATTCTTACAGTGCAACATTATTGTAAGAGTCTTTT
>CAVISZ010000111.1:2204-6199 GCA_963645585.1 uncultured Eubacteriales bacterium | reverse complement strand
ACGGCAAATGAGTTAAACTCCTAAAAGTGGGAGTATTATTATGAAAATTATCCTAGATGCTTTTGGTGGAGACAATTGCCCAGATGCAATAATTGACGGCATTGTGCTTGCCCAAAAAGATTATCCAAATATAGATTACATTGTAACAGGCGACAAAAAAGTTATTGAAGAATACATTTTGTCTAAAAAATATAAAATAAAAAATTTAGAAATTGTTGATGCCCCAGATGTTATCACATGCAACGATGTTCCAACGGTGGCAATTAGAACAAGAAAAAATAGTTCGCTAGTGGTTGCATTAGACATGCTAAAGTCAGATAACTCAATAGATGCACTCATTTCTTGCGGAAGCACAGGTGCAATTCTTGCAGGTGGTTTTTTAAAAATCGGCAGAATAAAAGGCGTTTCAAGACCAGCTCTTTGCCCAGTTTTGCCAACAAAAACAGGCGGTAATGTGCTTTTGATAGATTGCGGAGCAAACGCAGATTGCAAACCAATCAACCTTTGTCACTTTGCAGTTATGGGAAGCATTTACTATAAAGCCCTCTTTGGCAAAGAAAGTCCAAGAGTAGCACTTATGAATAACGGAACAGAAGATTCAAAAGGCAACGAACTTGTAAAGTCAACATTTCCTTTAATGAAAAAACTTCCAATTAATTTTGTGGGCAATATGGAAGCAAGAGATGCACTCTCTGGCGAATATGATGTTTTGGTTTGTGACGGCTTTACAGGAAACGTGTTCTTAAAGGCAACCGAAGGCGCGGTTGGGCTTGTAATGGATGAACTTAAAACCGCACTTAAATCTAGCCTTATCACAAAAATAGGGGCAGGGCTTTCCATGAAAGCGTTTAAAAAGGTAAAAGGCAAGTTAGATTATAACAAATATGGCGGTTCTCCTTTTATTGGTTGCAATAAAACAATTATAAAATCTCATGGCTCAAGCAAGGCAGAAACAATTTATGCAACAATTGTGCAGGCATATAAATATCAGTCCGCAAACATCAATTCTCGCATTGCCGAAGAAATATCAAATTTACCAAACTTAGAGGAAGAAAACAATGATTAGTATTGGTGGCTATTGTTTTAAATCAAACTACATAAACACCGCTTTAACCCATTCATCATTTAGTAGTAACAATTACGAACGTTTGGAGTTTTTGGGTGATTCGATTTTAGATTTTTTGATTGCAGACATCTTGTTCAAATCAGAAAGTTATAAAGAGGACGAATTAACGCGTGCCAGAGCAAGCATAGTAAGCGAGGAAAGTTTAAGCGTTGTGTTTGACAGTTTAAACATAGAAAAAATGGTAAAAATTGGCAAAAGTTGCCCATGCGTTACTCGCGCCATAAAATGCGACATTGTAGAGAGCATTGTTGCAAGCATATATCTTGAAAGCGGGCTAGAGGCTTGTAAAACATTTATTATAAATAACTTTAACTTGCATGCCAGTGAACAAAAAGACTATAAATCGCTTTTTCAAGAATACGCACAAAAAAACAAATTGCAATTTGAGTATAAACTAGAAAAAACAGACGGTCCCGCACATAACTTGACTTTTTATATCAACTTAAATGTCAACAATCAAACAATTGCATCTGCCAGCGCAAAAAGCAAGGCAGAAGCAGAAAAATTATGCGCTAAAATAGCCTTAAAAAATTTAGATAACAAGGAAAACAAATGAACTTTAAAAAAATTGAACTAGCAGGCTTTAAATCTTTTGCAGACAAAATTGAAATCAAATTCGATTCAGGTGTTACTGCAATTGTAGGTCCGAATGGTTGCGGAAAAAGTAACGTTGCCGATGCAATAAGATGGGTTTTGGGTGAACAAAGTAGCAAAAACTTGCGTGGAACATCTATGCAAGATGTCATTTTTAACGGAAAAAAAAAAAGAAAAAGTCTATCTTACTGCGAGGTAACTTTAACCTTTGATAACACAGATAGATATTTTAATTACGATTATGACGAGGTTGCCATAACAAGAAAACTTTATCGTTCGGGTGAAAGTGCATATTTGATAAATCGTAATGAATGTAGATTAAAAGATATTATCAATTTGCTATACGACTCAGGCATAGGTAAAGACGGTTACTCAATCATAGGTCAAGGTAAAGTTGAACAAATTATATCATCAAAACCAGAAGATAGACGCTCTATTTTTGAGGACGCCGCAGGCATTTCTAAATTTAAGTCACGCAAGGTTGAAGCAGAAAGAAGACTAGAGAGAACCCGTGAAAACATTGCCCGCGTTAACGATATTGTGTCAGAAATTGAACGTCAAATGGGACCAATGAAAAAGCAAGCAGAAAATGCAAAAGCATATCTTGCTTTTAAAGACCAATTAAAAGACTTAGAAATTAATGCCTATGTATTTCAGTACGAAAACGCTAAAAATGTAAAAGACCAAATTAACTTAAAAATTAAAGCCATTTTGGAAGAATTAAACCTAGAAAGTGCAAGACTTGAAGAAACCAACGCAAACTATACTCAAAGCATGGAAAGGCTTAACGTAATAGACAAAGAGATAGATAATATCCATAATGAAATTTTGCGTTTAACAGTAGAAATAGAGCAACAATCTGGCGAAATTAAGGTTATAAGAGAGCGTATAAATAACTTAAACCTTCAAAAAGATAAGTTAAACTTAGATGTTTTAAACGCAAATAATGCCTTAGTTAAAGATAATGCCGAGTTAGAGTTTAAAAAGCAAAAACAACAAGACTTAGAACAAAAAATAGGGCAACTACATTTGTCTTACGATGAAATGTCAAAAGAATATATCTCTCTTGTTGATGAAATCTCAGAAAAAGAAGAGGAAGCATCGTCATCTCAGCAAAAAATGATAGATGCAATGGATAAACTCTCAGATATTAAAATCAACTTTTCAAAATATCAAGCAGAAAAACAGATGCTTGAAGAAAACTTAAAAGATTCAGCTCTAAGAGCAGAGAACGCAAAAAAACTTTTAAATGATAAAGAGCAAGAATATAAAAGCCTTGCAGAAAGTTGTAAAAAATTATTTGAAGAAAAAAATGCCACTGCAAAAATATATGCAGACAGCAAATTTAGACAAGATAGCTTATATTCTCAAATGCGTGACATCGAGAACGAACGCCACACAATTAGCACAAAAATTCAAGTTTACGATAACAAAAAACGCATACTTGAAGATATGCAAAACGCCTTCGATGGCTATCAAATAGCAGTCAAAAAATTGCTTTTAGACGCAAAAAGAAACGAAAATTTGCGAAACAAAATGATGGGCGCTCTTGCAAACTTAATTACAGTGCCTGCCAAATACGAAACCGCAGTAGAAGTTGCTCTTGGAAATGCCGTTCAAAACATTGTAACATTTAACGAACAAGGTGCAAAAGACCTTATTAGTTATTTAAAAACCAATCAATACGGCAGAGCAACATTTTTGCCAATAAGCTCCATAAAATCAAAAAGCATGCTTCATGCCGATAAAAAAGTGCTTTCAAAAACAGGTGTTTTTGGTGTTGCAAGCGAACTTATTAGTTATTCTAGCGATATAGATAATATTGTATCTAATTTGCTTGGCACAACAATAATTGTAGACAATCTTGACACTGCAATTGATGTATCTCATAGCACAGAATTATCATATAAAATTGTCACACTAGACGGCGATGTTATAAACCCTGCAGGCTCAATGACAGGTGGTTCTAGAAAACAAGAAGCAACCAATTTAATTTCTCGTGAGCGTGAAATTCAAACTTTAAGCGTAGAAATTCAAAAACTTAAAGCTCTCAGCTTGCAAAAAAATGCTTCATATGAAGAAATGCAACACGAGCTTGAATATTTAAAAAATAATATCAACACATTCCTTGATAATAAAAACAACGCAGAAATTAATTTTGTTAAAGAAAACGAAAAATATCAACAAGCAAAAATTGCCCTTGAGGACATCAAGGACGAAATTGACTCTCTTGACGCTTCAAATGCAAGCATAAAGGGTAGAATTGATGTTATTT
>CAVISZ010000111.1:0-2194 GCA_963645585.1 uncultured Eubacteriales bacterium | reverse complement strand
AGAAGAACTTTCTGGCATAGACCAACTAGAAGAAAACGCCATAAATAGCAAGGCAGAAACAACCAAACATATGTCCGAAAAACAAGCGTTGTTTGCTGAACTTCGCCAAAAACGCGAAAAATTGAGCGAACAAATGACTTTAATTAAAATTGACATTGCGTCAAACGAGGCAGAATCTAGTGCCGTTGCCGAAGATTTAATAAGAATCAATTTAGACATTGATAAACAAAACGAAATTTTGGGCAATTTAAACCATGAAATTGCAAATATTGATGAAACTATCGCTGAGGGCGAAAAAATGATTTCATCTCAGTTTGAAAAAGCCGAAAATAGCGAGAAAAAACAACAACTTGATAAAATCAAACAAAAACAAACCGAACTTGATGCCGACAAACAACAAACTCAAAATAGAATAAAAGAATTAGACATCAAAAAACAAGAACTTAACGATAGCATTACAAAAATCAATGACAAAAAATATGCCGAAGATATGCACCTTAGCAAGGTAGATACCGAACTTGAAAACATGCAAGAAAAAATCTATGAAGATTATTCTTTAACTTACGATACATGCTTAGAGTTCAAACGTCCTGACTTTGATATTGCAGTTGCAATGCCAGAAATTTACAGAATTAAAAAGGAAATTCAAAAACTAGGTGCAGTAAACATCAATGCAATTGATGACATAAAAGTTCTTTTAGAGCGTTATGAAGAAAAATCTGCTCAAGTTGCTGACCTTTCTAAAGCAGAAAGCGAACTTACAGAAATTATCAGAGATTTAAGCACAGAAATGACAACTCGCTTTAACACCGCATTCCAAAAAGTAAGCGAAAACTTTAAAGTAACATTTAAAGAATTGTTTGGTGGCGGTAATGCAAAACTAGAGTTAATTGAGTCCGAAAGCGGTGACCCTCTTGACGCAGGTGTTGATATTGTCGCAGAGCCTCCAGGCAAAAAACTTCAAAACATAACACTTTTGTCAGGTGGTGAAAAAGCGTTAACCGCCATTGCAATTTTGTTCAGTATTTTAAAATTAAGACCAATGCCATTCTGCTTGCTAGACGAAATTGAAGCAGCGCTAGACGACTCAAACGTTGAGCGTTTTGCTCAATACCTAAAACGCTTCTCTAAAGTAACTCAGTTTATTGTTATAACTCACCGTAAACCAACTATGGAACTTGCCGACAGTTTGTATGGTGTTACAATGGAAGAAAAAGGTGTGTCAAGAACTGTTAGTGTTAAACTTGCAGACGCAATTAAAAATTTGGAACAGGAGAATAAAAACTAAAAATGGGACTCTTTAAAAAAATAGGTCAAGCCCTAAAAAAAACGCGTGAAGCATGGGCTAGAAAATTCGATGCAATATTCAGTAAAGGTGAGTTAAATGATGACTTTTACGAAGATTTAACCGACATTTTGGTCTCTAGTGATGTTGGATTTGAGGCAAGCGAAGAAATTGTAGACAAATTAAGAATTTATGCCCGTAAAAACAAACTAAGAAAAGCAGACGATGTAAAAAAGGCACTAAAACAAATAATTGCCGAAATGCTAGATTCTATCCCTCGCGAACCTTTTGAATATCCCGCAGTAATAACCGTAATTGGCGTAAACGGCGTTGGAAAAACAACAAGCATTGGCAAAATTACCAAGTTTTTTAAAAACAATAAAAAAGACGTCACCTTGGTGGCAGGTGACACATTCCGTGCCGCTGCAAGCGACCAATTAACCGAATGGGCTAATCGAAATAAAGTAAAAATTGTTAAACATGCCGAGGGTGCAGATGCAGGAGCAGTTGTTTTTGACGGAGTTTCTTCCGCAAAAGCAAAAAATACAGATGTTCTTTTAATTGACACTGCAGGCAGATTGCATACAAAAGTCAATTTAATGGAAGAACTTAAAAAGATTGATAAAATCATAACAAGAGAATATCCTGAGGCAAATAGATATAACCTTATTGTGTTAGACGCCACTACTGGGCAAAACGCCCTTTCTCAAATTGAGCATTTTAACGAATATATGCACATTGACGGCATTGTTTTAACCAAATTAGACGGCACTGCAAAAGGCGGTGTGGTTATAACAATCGCAAACAAACTAAACCTTCCTGTTGTTTTTGTTGGAACAGGTGAGAGCATAGATGACTTAGAAGAATTTAACGCTCAAGACTTTGTTGAAAATTTGTTTTGATTTTTGA
>CAVISZ010000110.1:0-5048 GCA_963645585.1 uncultured Eubacteriales bacterium | reverse complement strand
AGATTGTATATTAAAAAAGACTTTACTTTGTAAGGTCTTTTTTTGTACATAAAAGTAAAAACTCAATATGCTTTTTATAAAATGTTGGCTTTTTAAGCAACTTTTTTTCTGTTTTTCTTCTTTTTTAATTTTTTGCTAAACTTTTGTTTGATGTAAACCGCAATTGAATTAAATTCTATCAAATTGAATATCAAACATAGCAAAATGTAGAATAGGGCACCAAGCGAGCAAGATATTGCCAAAGCCAAAAATTTTGTCATAATGTTTACAAGCAGGTTGCATACAAGTGAGCATATGCTTGCAGATGGAATTATAAACGCAATAGAAAGCCATAAAAATTTGTGAATTGGCAGTTTTTCGCCAATTATTTTTCTAAGCATGCGAATGTTTAACACACTTGTTGTTATAAATAACGAACCAAATCCCCATACAAGGGCGTTTATTCCTACATATTTTGGCAAAAACCAAATGGAGAGTATTAGCAAAATTGCCCCTAGAATGTAGTTACGCATAGATTTTACTTCATAACCTAGAGAGTTTAAAAGCGATGATGATATTCCCGTTAACCCAAGTGGCAATATTACCCACGCAGACTGAGATAAAAGTATTCCGCTTAGCGAATTGTCGTAAAAGAATAACCCTATTACTTCGCCCGCCCCCATGTAAAGAGGTATAAACATCACCGAAATAAATATTGTAAATCGAATAGCCGACACTATTCGGTTTTTTATATATGTCATGTCGTTTTTTACAAGAGCTGAAGAAAGGTCGGGCACAAGTGCAGTGGAGAGCGAGCCAATTATTGTTGACGGAATGTATAAAAACGGAATTGTCATGCCCATTGCCGTGCCGTAAAGCGAAAGGGCTTGTGCAGATGAATAGCCAGAAGCAACAAGTCTTAGTGGAACAATTAATGCAATTAGAGGTTGAACCAAACTGCCAGCAACTCTAACTCCCGTAATTGATGCAGACTTTTGAATTAATGATTTGTACACACCTTTGTCTTTTACACGTTTAAATTTCCCGCCCGTGGCAAAATAGATAATAACTACCAAAACGCACGAGAGCAAACAAGCACCAGTCATTGATACTGCGGAAACAATTGCCCCATCACTAGAGCCAAAAAGCCCGCTTATTAAAATTATAAAAAGCAATACTCTTGCAATTTGCTCAAATAACTCCGTGGCACAAAGCGTAAAATACTTGTTTCTGCCCCAAATGTTGCCCCTTATGCTTGAATAAACTGACGAAAAAACAAGTGCGGGAAGCAAAATTAGTAAAAGCACGATACATTTGTCATCTGCAAAAATGTGTTTTAAAACAGGTATAAACGCACAAACCAAGCCACATAAAACCACACTTAAAACAACGCCAATTACAACACTGGCGGTTACCATTTTTCGCTCTTCTATTTTGTTGCCCGTTGTGCGATATTGTGCAGTAAGACGACTAACAATAAACGGCAAACCACTTGCAACAACAGTTAAAAGCACCATAAAAACCGAAAAACTTACTTGATATTGCCCAAGTGCTTCAGCACCAATGGTTCGTGATATGTATATTCTAAATAAAAACCCAATTACTCGAGTTATAACTGAAAAAATAACAATAATAAACACAGTTTTAAATAAAGATTTCATAGTATATATTTATTTATAGAGGTGTTTTTATATGATTATTTCTTCCATTTATCCACAATATATTTTTATTGACGATGAGCAAACTCTGCAACTTGTTTTAACCACTTTTGACTTGACGGACTATCAAAAATCATGCCTAAAAATAGGCGAATGGTTTAAAACCACAAACTCTAACACAGAGAGCGTTTACATTGTAAAACCCGCCGATACATTTAAAAGCGTGGCACAAAAACTTAACATATCAGAAGAAAAATTAAAAGCAATATGTAAGACCAAAAACTTGTATGTTGGGCAAAAAATAGAAATTAATATTTGATAAAAGAATTGCCATTATCTTTAATTGAGGTATTTGCTCATATTTTTTCTCTGCTTATTTGCTTGAAAAAAAGTTATAATTGGTATATACTAAAAAATAAGCAATGTATATATTTTTATTTGTTAACACAAATTCTGCAACATGGTGTGGCATTGCATTTGCTTAAAATAAGCCATGATGTTGCTAAGGCATTATGACAAATTATTAATAGGATAAATTATGATAGAAATAAAAGAAATTAATAGTAAAAAAGATATAAAAACTTTTGTTGATTTTCCAACAAAACTATATAAGGGTGTTAAAGAATATTCTTATCCACTTAGAATGGACGAGTTAAACATGTTTAACCCTAAAAAGAACTCCGCATACAAAGATTGCGATGTGGTTATGTTTTTGGCGTATAAAGACGGCGAAGTGGTGGGCAGAATTGCAGCCATGGTTCAAGGTTTATACAATAAAAAAATGGACGAAAAACGCGTACGTTTTACTCGTTTTGACTGCATAAATGATGTGGAAGTTGCAAAAGCCTTGTTTAACGCAGTTGAGAGTTGGGCAAAACAAAAAGGCATGGATACTGTTCATGGTCCTTTAGGCTTTAATGATTTAGACTGCGAGGGCTTGATTGTTGAAGGCTTTGATGAGCGTTGCACATTTGAGTCAAGATACAATTTTGCGTATTACAAAGACCTAATTGAGGCTTGTGGCTACAATAAAGAAATTGACTGGCTCGAGCGTAAAATTTTCCCTCCAAAAGAGAAAAATGAGCGTGTTGAGCGTATTGCAGATGTTGTTGCAAGACGTTACAAACTAAAATTTGTTGATGTGAAAAACAAACGCGAGTTTTTAAAGAAATATAAAGACGGCATTTTGGATGTTTTAGACAAAGCATATAGTCCACTTTATGGCGTTGTGCCATACACCGAAGATGCAAAAGAGCAGTTGGTTGCACAATTTAAAATGTTCTTAGATTTAAAATATATGTTTGCCATTGTAAACGAAAAAGATGAGGTTATTTGCTTTGGCGTTTCAATTCCTCAACTTAATGAGGCATTGTATAAATCTAAGGGCAGATTAACACTCCCTGCAATCTTTAAGGTTTTAAAGGCGTTAAAATCGCCAAAAGTTGTAGATTTTGCAATTATTGGCGTGCGTCCTGACTACTCAAACGAGGGCGTTGGAGCAATGGCAATTAAGTGCTTAATGGACCGCATGAAAGAGTTAGGCATTGAATATTGCGAAACAAACCTATGTTTAGAGAATAATTTAAGAATTAACTCAACTTGGCAATATTTTGACCACCAAGTTCACCGCCGTAGACGTGCTTTTGTTAAAAAGTTAGAAGCGTAAAAGTTTTAAAAATATATAGTCAATTTAAATTAAAGTGTTGATAAAACATGAAAGATTATATAGTTGGCATAAAAAGAAAAAAAGATATTAAGCAAAAATAAAAGGAAAACACATGGAAAACACACAAAACCTATCAAACGAATTTGATATTAGAAGAGAAAAAATTAACACACTAGAAAAAAATGGTGAAATTGTTTACAAAGAAAAATTTGACCGCACAAACACAATAAAAGAGGCAAGAACCTTGGGCGATGGTGCAAAAGTGAGAATTGCAGGACGTATTGTTTTTAGACGTGTTATGGGTAAATTTGGCTTTATGCAAATAAGAGACCTAGAAGCAAAAATTCAAGTAAGCGTTGGCATAAACGAACTAAATGCCGAAGAGTACGACTTTTACAAAAAGATGATAGACATTGGCGACTTTGTTGGCGTTGAGGGCGAACTTTACACCACTCAAACAGGCGAAATTACAGTTAGAGCATACAAAGTAACCTTGCTTTCTAAGGCTTTAAGACCACTCCCTGAAAAATTCCATGGTTTAACCGACATGGAAGCAAAATATCGTCAAAGATACCTCGATTTAATTTCAAACGAGGAAACAAGACAGGTGTTTATTGGCAGAAGCAAACTTTTAGCCTTTATTCGCAAATATTTAGGCGAAAATGGCTTTTTGGAAGTTGAAACTCCAATTTTGCAAACCGCAGTTTGCGGTGCAAGTGCAAGACCGTTCTTTACTCACCACAACGCACTAGATAAAGACCTTAACTTGCGTATTGCTCCAGAAACCTATTTAAAACAGTGCATTGCTGGTGGCTTTGACCGCGTTTTTGAAGTTGCAAAATGCTTTAGAAATGAGGGTATGGATACTCAGCACTTGCAAGAGTTCACTCAAGTAGAGTGGTACGCCTCTTATTGGAATTTTGAAGACAATATCAAGTTTTTCCAGGGCTTTTTAAAAAATTTATTGCTTGATCTTACAGGCAAAACCACAATTGAAAAAGACGGCGTAACTTTGGACTTTGGCAAAGAAAACTTTGACCGCATAAACTATGTGGAAACAATGAGAGAAGTTTTGGGCTTTGATTTCTTAAATTACACTGACCCAGTTGAACTTAAAAACAAAGTTGTAGAAACAGGACTCTTTACAATGCAAGATTTAAACGACTATAAGTCAGTTAGTCAAATTATTGACTTTATTTATAAAAAGAAAATTCGTGAAAATATTGTTCAACCAACAATCTTGTATAACTATCCAGCAGTTTTAATTCCTCTTGCAAGAAGAAACGACAAAGATTCAAGAATAATTGACGTTTTCCAAGTTGTTGTTATGGGAACCGAACTTTGCAAGGCATACTCAGAACTTGTGAACCCAATTCAACAACGCAAAGCCTTTGAAGACCAATTGGAAGCAAAAAAACAAGGCGATGACGAAACTATGGATCTTGACGAGAGCTTTATGCTTGCAATGGAACACGGCATGCCACCAATCTCTGGGCTTGGTTGTGGACTAGATAGACTTTTGATGCTTATTTATAACCAACCATCAGTTAGAGACGTTGTGCTTTTCCCAATAATGAAATAACAAAAATAAATAAATATAAACAAAAAGGAACCTTGCAATAAATTTGCATTGTTCCTTATTTTTTTGACTATTAATTTTGAAGAAATAGCATTAAAACGCTATCAAGTTGTTAAAATTGAAATTTCCCACGACTATCAATGTTGTTGTTTCAAAGGTTGTCAAC
>CAVISZ010000109.1:1621-6547 GCA_963645585.1 uncultured Eubacteriales bacterium | reverse complement strand
CCAACAGTAAAAAAGAAAGCGGGTAGACCTAAAAAGGCTACTGCAAACCAAGAAGAGACCGCTCCAAAACGCAAAGCGGGCAGACCAAAAAAGAATAGCGAGCCAGAAGATACAAGTGCAAAACTATTACAAAAATTAGGTCAATCTTTACTTAACATCACTGCAGAACAAAAAAATGACGAAAACGATGTTGGTTAATAGGGTTTAAATTTGATATTTTAGTTCAAATAAAAAAACTATTATCATGGCTTTATATCTAAAATTAAACACTTTGAGAATAAAAACTCAAAGTGTTTTTTGTTTGTCTTGATTTTTATGTACATTTGGTGTTATACTAACAAAAAAAGGAGCGTGAAAAAATGAGCGATGATGTTGAATCTCAAAGCCTAGCACAACAAGTAGCGTCAGAAGCCAAAAGAAAAGGCACAAAAAAACTGCTCTCTAACCCGTTGTTTTGGAAAGCGGTTATTATTGGCGGAGCCGTTATTTTGGGCGTAATTTTTGTTATTTCTATTGTTTCGGCATTTGTTAGTATTTTTGCAAGAGACACCTATGATGATGAAAATGGTACAATAAGTTCGCTCTATGGCATTCAGGGCGATAAGTTTTATGGTGCAAGGTTTATATATAAAGATGACCACCTTGCAAACCAAGAAATGAAGGACACATATTTAGAGTTCACTTATAAAATTTTAACTGATTTAAACTCAAACATCACAGATATTAATATTGAGTTAAGTGCCGACTACAAAACCGACACACTAACCCAAAATGTAACCACCGCATATGCAAACGCTTTAACAGAAAAAACCAATAAAACAATAGAAGAAAACGTGGCAGAAATAACTCATTTTGGCTTTACAGATGCCCAAATTACAATCATAATTCCATCAATTGCAAAAACGTTGGTTAGTAGTGGAATAGAAACCCCTGAGGAAGATATTAAAAAAGAACTTAACAATCTTGTTGCTGACCAAAGTTATGCAAAATATAAAAACGTATGTGATAAATTATTTGTGTATGACCGCTTGCTTGAAGATGACGATGCAGTGCTTGAAGAAATGCCAAAAAAGAACTATGTTGCAATGATATACATGCCAAAACAAAACGTGACAATAAGTAGTGCGTCTTATAGATTTATTGTAGAGCAAGGCTACGGTGCAAATGTTGAACTTAAATTAAAAAACGGCTCTAGTTTTTCAAGTTTGGCACCACTTACAAATGTTGATTTCTCTTGGTACGATGACGGAGACTACGAACTTTACGAGGCGGACAAACTAAATGTTCACCTAACCACATTCACCGCTATAAATACTGCCAATTTAAACGAATTAGAAAACCCTTTAAGCATTTATTCTTTGCTTGGTAGCGGTTTATATGAAACATACTTTAACGCAGTAGAAACAGGCGAATATACAAGCCAAAACCTTATAAATAACGTAAAAACAAATGACTATATGTATTTGGAAATGTCAAGCTTAGATGCCTTTAACTTTGCCGAATACTTGGTTGAGTATGAATAGAATTAAGAATGAAGAATTATGAATTAATGCCACTTGGCGAAGTGTGCCGTTGGGGCAATGTTTAAAAAGAAGAATTAAGAATTAAGAAAGATGAATGAAGAGCGAAAGTTAAGGAACGATAAGTGATAAATAGAATGATGAATTAAGAATGATGCGTAAAGAATTGATGTTGTTTGAAAATATAAAACATAAAAACGCAAAAACAAATGAAAGGCTAAAATCTTTACAATTTAAATTAAAATAAAAAAATACGCTATAGATTATGGGGTGCCCCCAATTAATATAGCGTATTTTTTGTTTTAAACAATCTTTAGGTAAATAATCAAGTAAGTAAATATTTTTGTAAATACATTTTCTAAATACTTTTTAAACATTCACTTTATTGACCTTGGTTTCCACCGCCTTTGCCTTTAATGCCTAGCGAGCCAACTGAAGATTTAAATGTGTCTGTTCCTGGAACGGTGCCCATAAGTGTAGATATGTCAGAAGGGAAGCCTCTAAGAAGTTTATTTGTTGTGTTAACCACAGCACCAATTTTTTTGTTTCTTTCGTTTGCTTTAATTTGTTTTGCTCTAACAACAGCTTTTTCTCTTCTGCCTTCTCTTTCAATAGCCTTAACTGTTGCATCACGTTGAGCGGCAATTCTTGTAAGAGATGCTTGTCTTGCAGTTTCGCGTGCGGCAATGTCGTTTTTGTTTCTCTCAATTCTATCTCTTTCAGCATCAAGTCCTGCTTGTCCGCCACGTAACATATTTAATGTGCTTGTTCTTCTCTTATCGTTATCTTCATCAGAAAGAGTAGGGTCATTTTTATAGAATGAATTAAATTTCTTTTCTTCATCTTGAGCATACATCTTGTCTAAAATTTGTTGTCTATAAGCCTCATCATTTGCAAGTCTAGTTTTGTGCAAGAACGCATCTTTTTTATTTTTACCAAATGCGTAGTGTTGTCTTGCATATCTGTTAAGCATTGCTCTGTCATTCTTTTCATTACGTTCCAAAAGTCCGCCAGTTTGAGCATTGAATTGATCAAAGGTTGATTGGTTATTAGCAAGTGTTTGTGCTTCTGCGTCGTTAATTACACTGTCTTGAGCAATTACACCCTGTTCATCTTCTAGATCGCTAAGGTCTCGAGAGTATTGCGAGTTTGCATTGCGTATACGTTGTCTGCGGTCTTCCTCTCTGCCATTTCGTCTTGATGCCATAACTCCGCCAACTATGGCTCTGCCACCTCTAGCGGCTAAAGTTGCAGGAGCAACTGCCATTCTAGCCCCCGCTGCAGTGGCTTTTATACCGCTTGATAAACTTCCTGTAACTGAGCCTTCAATATCTTTGTATGGTTCAAATAATTTGTCATCATTAACCAAAATTTTTGCAAATAGTGTGTTGAGTGAACCCATTGCGTTTATTGCTGCAATCATAAAGAATGTTAACACAATGTAATCAAGCACTCCAACGCCAAATAACTTAATGCTTTGGCAAATTGAAATTAAAGGAGAAACAAGGTTAAGTGATAAAACCATTATCACAACCAGAGCAAATTTTGCAATATACGTTTTTCGCCATGTGCTTAAGGCGGCGCCACCATCTAACGGCATAAGCGAGATAGATATTGGCGAAATCAAGAATAGCCCCATGGTTTCAAATAATCTTTGCATTAAAATAAGGATAAATTTATAATACGCTTTACCAATTGTTATAACTGCAATAAATGCAATAATGTAGTTAAACGTCCATAAATCATAAAAGTAATAAACCGCGTTAACATTGTACTTGCTCAAACTGCCAAGTTTGTCTGTGTTCCAAGCACCAATATCAATAATGTCTGTACAGTCGTAGAAGAACACCCTAACAACACCCGACCTGTTCAATTTATATTTGCCTTTAAGTTTTGCATTAATTGCAAAGCCAGTGTCTATAACGCTTGCAGCGTCCTCTTGTGTGTTGAATTTGTTTACAATGCCAAGACATTCGTCAGTTCTTAGTTTTATAAAAAACTCTTCATTGTTTCTTATACGGTTAGAATTATATGCACACGCTCTAAATACAATTCCGCTAAATGGCTCGCTTGTTGTTGGAATATGCAAACCAAAAACATCAAATGCCATATAGGAATCTTCTCTCGAGGCAAGCAAATCTTTGTTCGAGACGGCGGAGCCAGAATCACTGTCCTCAATTGCAGACCACCGATCATAACATGTGGATATTTCATTGTCTGCTGAAAAACTATAAGCGGTTGCTTTGTCAATAATTCCTGTTAAGGCGTTGCAAAGATACATTCCAAACAAGCACGCAATTGGCACAATGCCAAAAGAGAAAATTGCTTTAAAGAAACTTTTTACCACGCCCGATTTAGAATTGCCTTTATCTTTGTCTGGGTTATATTCAAGTCTGATTAATGCAATAATTGAAGTAACAAATAACATGAACACGCCCAAAAGAATCAAAGACCAAAATACGGTTCTAATTGCAGGATATTTGTTGTTAAACAAGGCGTCAACAATTATTTTATATAAAGTGTCGCCCGTGTAAACTTCGTCCGTAATTATAATAGGGTCAAGACCTGCCAACTTTCTAAATATAACTTGACATAGGTCAATTAGTGACAAAACGCACGCTACAATAAAGTATAAAAGTTTTGGCACTATTGAAAAAATACCCTTTAAAATATCGTTTATACCTAAAATCATATTATGATTCTCCCTTAGTTTAATTATAGTATATCAAAACTACATTAATTTGTACATAGTTTTTTTTAAAATTGTCGACATATTTTTGTTAATTTTCTAAATATATAACATTATCTGTCTTAAAAAAAGTTGACTGCTATAAAATTAGTGTTTGTATTCTTTTTAAAATATATTTGTTTTTCACGCTTTATTGTTTAAATATTTTTATCTTTAGCCTTAAACGCCAAAGCAAAAAAATGCACAAAAAAACCACTCTAAAAATTTAGAGTGGTTAAATATCATATTTGAAAGTTTAGTTAGTTCCTGTAGAATCGGTATTAATCCAAGAAGGCAATGCGTCGAATAATAATCTCAATAATACTATCAAACCAACTGCGATTGCAACGCCAATAACAACATTGATAACACGTTTTTTAGCATCTTCACGTTTTTCAGTAGAATCGGCTCTTGCCATTTGAACACCAAGCACAATTGCATAAATTGTTCCTACTGAAGCAAGAACAATAATAAGTGGCCACATCATGGAACTTACAACATCCTTAACATCATAAACCCAGTTCCATTTATCTGTTAAATCTTTTTCGTCTCCTGTAGGTGGACGTAGAGGCACTCTTGCCATTAAACCACAAACTTTTGCTAAAATTAAATTCATAATAAACCTCCAAATATTTAATTTTATCTTTTACAGAAATAAATTTATTATTCCTGCTAAAT
>CAVISZ010000109.1:0-1611 GCA_963645585.1 uncultured Eubacteriales bacterium | reverse complement strand
AAAAGAAAAGCATTTTTTATCATTTTTTGATATTTTTTTTAAAATTTAACAAAAATTAAAAAAATAGTTTATTTAATTATAAATAACCACATATTATTGTTGTTAAAAATCATATTTTTAAACAAATTTAAGTTAAATAATGTTCTTTTATTATTTTGCTGGCAAATAAATACATTTTTAGCATTGGCTATGCAAAAAAATATAAATAATTAAATTTGTCAATATTTTATCCTTGCTTTTAAAGCAGACTATAATAAATACATATTAAAAACAAAGTGCAAAGTCAAAAAAATAATACATTAAAAGCAATTAATTAATTTTGTAAATGATAGCAATTATGCTACAATTTTTTGCAGAGGGAAATTTTATGGCAATTAAAAAAACTAAAAAAAGTATAATTTTAATTAGTGTGTTAATAATTATTTTTATTTTATTTGCGGTGGTGATTCCTATTTATTATTTTGGTAAAAAATATGATTTTTATAATTACGCAAAAGCGGAAATTGAAATTCCAGGGCTAAATGACGGTTTTATTCCTCAAGGGCTTTGCATGCAAGATGACACTAATAATTATTTAATTAGTGGATATATGAAAAACTCTAGCAACGCTTCGCGAATTTATTATGTTGCGGGTGAAAAGGTGAGTTATGTAACATTAAACACAAAAGATGCAAATTTAGACAATTCTCACTTTGGTGGCATTGCCATGCAAAATAACATGGTGTGGGTGGCAACCGATGGTTATGTTTTAAGCGTAAACTTTTCGGATATAACATCATCGCAGAGCGGTGCCAAGGTGGAAATTTTAAATTATTTACAGGTTGGCATTAACACAGATTTTTGCTATGCAAGAGACAATATATTATATGTTGGCGAATTTTACAAACCAAAGAAGTACGAAGTTGATAAATCGCACTATGTAAGCATAAGTGAAAAAGAAACAAATCATGGAATTGCACTTTGCTATAACATAAACACAAATAGTTTGCATGGGCTAGAAAGCACCACTCCAATAAAGGCAATTTCACTTCCAGACCAAGCGCAAGGTCTTTGCATAACAAATAGTGGCAAAGTGATAGTGTCAACATCTTATGGGCTTGCAGACTCTTTAATATATGTATATAACCAACCACAAAAAGAGCAATCGCAAATTACAATAAATAATCAAAACTTAGATTTGTATGTGCTAAGTTCAAAAAATTTAAATAACAAAATTGTCGCACCTTGCATGAGCGAGGGCATAGATTATCAAAATGGTAGAGTTCATATTTTGTTTGAGTCCGCTTGCAAAAAGTATAGACTTTTCACCCGCACAAGAGAACGCCATGTGCAAAGTGTGGAAATAGAATAAGTAAGAACGAAGAGTGATGAATGAAGATTGATGAATTATGAATTATTGTTAAATTAAAATAATACTTAAAATTAAAAGATAATATCAAAAATTATTAAATAATGCCTAAGTTAAATAATTAACAAAAAACCACTTATAAAGGTTTTGCCTTAAAAGTGGTTTTTATTTTTTAATTTTGTTTAGTTTTTAATTTCTACTAATTTATATTATCGGAAGTTTTGTCTGAATGCACACGAAGCAAAGCAAGTGTATAATCAAGC
>CAVISZ010000108.1:0-3525 GCA_963645585.1 uncultured Eubacteriales bacterium | reverse complement strand
GCCTATGTGCCATAGCAATTGGTGTATACTCAGTTAAAAACGCAAGTTTAAATGTAACAGGTACAATAGGCTTTACTGCAAACAATTGTAAGTTTACTCTATCAAGCGTTGTAAATTGTGCATCAACCACGGGTGCTGACGCCGAAATAAAAAACTTTGAGGCTGTAACAAACAGTTTTGAGGCAAAAACATCTGAAACCCTAACACATTCTTTGGGAGCATTAAACTTTAACGATGTTGTAACAGGTGGAAATGTTGTTAAAATTACTTTAACATTCACCAATGATTCAAACTTTGACATCAAAATAGCAATGACTGATAATGTAACATTTGTTGCAAATGGAAGCACCGCTGCCACAGGCACAGAGAAAATCAATTCGGAAGTAAAACAAGGAAATACAACTTTAACAAAAGGCTCAGGTGAGGTTATTTTAGACACTTCAAGCAACAAAACTGCAGATATTGTTATAACCCTAACCATAGCAGAGTCAGACATGGACTCACTAACCGACCTTGCAGGCAAGTTGCAACTTTCTTTCAGTGTTGGGCAGTATGTTGCACCAGGTGATGGAATTAAAAAGGCACTTGTAGGTGACTTCTACTATGACGCGAATGCGACCGCAGGGCAATCATCAAGTTATAGCCTATCAGATTTGACAACAACAGCAAAACGTAACTATGTAGAAATGGGTTCATATAACGGGAAAGCACTACGTTGGTACTTGTTTGCCAAAGGTAACAAAGATGGTTCTAATATGCAAGCAGTAAAAACAGAGTCAGATGTTATATCTGAAGGTTCTGCTTTACCATCAGGCACCTATTGGTTTATTAGTGAGTACTCTTTAGGTTCAAAAGAATTCCATGGCTCAAGTAATGTATATGAGGGAAGCACAATACAGACCTTTATAACCAATGAAACCTCAACAACTGGCACATTCTTTACAGAATATGGTATAACAACAGGCACAGATTCTATTTATAGTCAAATAACAGGTAGAACAATAAACGATGCAGGAGATTCAACAAACAAAGAGGGACCATGCACAACCACTAAGGCACAAAAACTATGGCTCCTTTCTGAAGATGAACTAGACCTATTAAATGGCGGAGAGTCAGTAAAATCATATTATGAAGGTGGAGAAAAGTACACTTACTACAAGAATATCTTGGCACTAAATGGTAAAACATCCTCATCTTTGGCGTGGTGGTGGCTTCGTTCGCCTTACTCTCTCAGTGTTAGTCGCGCGTTCTTCGTGTACGGCGGTGGCTATGTCAACTTCCGCAATGTGAGCGGCGACTACGGCGTCCGTGCAGCATTCCAAATTACTATAGAGTAATAAATTACTGCCACTTGGCGAGCTAAGTAATACTTTAAGCCAAATAAAATTTAAACTTGGAACTTGAGAATAAATAACAACAAAAGCCCACCTTGCAATTTCTTGCAAGGTGGGTTTTTACACGAGTGATTTAATTGCCTCAAGGGTTGCAAGAGAGAGTGATTGCAGGTTTTGATTTAGTGTGACTTGCATAATTTGGCAAAGATTTTTTAAGCAGGCTTGATATATGTAATCTATTTGAGTGGTGCTTTTGGCAGTTTGATTGTTTGTATTATTATATGTTGCGTTCTTTTTGAAGGACGCATTTTTTGTGTCTTGTTTGGGCAAGGCAAGCAAGAGTTGCTTGTATAGGGCGTATGTTTTTATGTAGTGTTTTTGCATTTTGACGCTTTGTGTTTGTGGCAGACTCTCTAACATGGTCAAGTTTTGCCTTGCAAGCTCGCAAAGCTCTGACGGGTCAAATTTTTGCTCTTTTTGTTTTAACTTTAAAGCGTACTGCTTTGCGATTTTTTCCATAACGGAAGGTGACCAAAGTGCAAAATCATCGTATTTTTCCATATTTTTCTTATATGAGTTAAAAACAAATTTGGTTAAAAGACGAGAAAAATACAAAAATTCGGTTAAAATAACCAATCTTTTTTGAAATTTTTTGGGAAAATTCCACATTATCGACATATTTTTGCATTTTTTTAAAAAAATAGATGATTTTTTTACAAAAATTACATAAAATTCGCTAGCATTTTTTAAAAGGTGAGTGTTAACATGTTTTTGTTTCAAAAGAACAAAGGTTTGTTTAAAAATTGCGCATGAAAACAAAACCTATGTTTGTACAAAAAAATAACAATTTTAAAAGGAAAAATAAAAATGAATAACAAAATTAAATTATATGTAGCAGACAATACAGAATTAAAAGATGAGCTTAAAAAAGCATTAAGTACAAATGAGGACATAGAGGTTGTTGGAAGTTGTGCAGACGGCATACTTGCCGAAAAAGAAGTTGAAGAATTAAAACCTGACGTGTTTATTTTTGACATTGTGTTGCCAAACCAAGACGGCTTTGTGCTATTAGAAAAAATCAAGGCAAGCATGGGTGAAAATTGCCCAAAACTGATTATTGCATCGGCACTTGTTCACGAGGGGTTTATTTCTAAAGCATTGTCAATGGGCGTAAGTTACTATATTAACAAACCTTGCAAAATAGAGAGCGTTATTGACCGCGTTAAAGATGTATACAACTTAAAGACCGTACAAAAAGATGTTGACGGCAGAAACAAATCAAGAGTTATTGACGAAAAAATTTCAAACATATTTATAACTGTTGGCATTCCTGCTCACATTAAAGGCTATCAGTTCTTGCGTGAGGCAATTAAAATGGCAATTGATACTCCTGATATTATAAATTCAATCACAAAAAAACTTTATCCTGCAATCGCAGAAAAGTTTGACACAAGTGCAAGCAAGGTAGAGCGTGCAATAAGACACGCAATAGAAGTTGCATGGAACAGAGGCAAGATTGAAAACATCAATTCAATTTTTGGCTTAAAAGTTTATACAAGTAACGAAAAACCAACCAATGGAGAATTTATTGCACTTGTTGCGGATAAGATGTTGTTGGAGGGAGCCTAAAAAAAATGTTGCCCTAGGGTGCAGATTTGCCGTAAACGGCAAATCGTAGCACTTAGCGGGCACATTTTTTCTTGTCTACCGACCAAACGTCCTCACTTATTTCATGCGTTCGGAGTCGGTACTCTCGTGCGAAGTGAACGCTCACGGAGACCAATAAGACAATTATAATTTTTAATTAAAGACAAAAACTATATTAAATGTTGCCCCAGGGTGCAGATTTGCCGTAAACGGCAAATCGTAGCACTTAGCGGGCACATTTTTTCTCTCTTCGCACCAAACGTGCTCACTCATATTTAGGGGGACCCCAAAAAGAGTCGTTCTTTTTGGGGAGAGGAAAAGCAAGCCGTAAAGCGAAAAATTTTGGCTTGTCAAAATTGGAGCCAAGAGGCTTTGCTTTGACGAGGTGCGAACTGCCAGAGCGAAGTAAACGCTATCGGAGACCAATAAGACATATTTATATTTTAATAAAGTTGTATTTTTTGTGAATATAAGACAAGTTATCCACATCGGCATGCTAAAAATTTTGAGGGCTTTTGTTTGATTTATTGATTTTGTGTGATAT
>CAVISZ010000107.1:603-3927 GCA_963645585.1 uncultured Eubacteriales bacterium | reverse complement strand
AGTACAAAAACATCGTCTGCGGTCAAGCCGTCTTTTTTAAGATAAGTTCCAACGCCCTTTACTGTTTGAATATCATAGCCGAACTGGCGAAGGCATTCTATATTGCACTCGATTGTGTAACGTCTGCAATTTATGCCTTTTTGACGGAGTCTTTTTATAAGTTCTTTTTGAGTTATTAAGTGTTCAGCATCTGTTTCTGTGCTTAAAATGTTTAAAATATGTAAAATTGTGCCAAAGTTTTTGCGTTTTTTCATGTGTGTTTTCCTTAAAAGTTAAATCATGTGTAAGTTTAGCAAAAAAACATGCGATTGTCAACAAAACGCCCCAACGCATTGTTTGCCGTGAGGCAAACATGCAATTTGCGATGCAAATTGCAAAAAATTTTAACAAAGTTAAAATTTTAATGCGTTGGGGCGAGTTTTTTAAGCACAAAAGTTAGCCAATTAACACAAGTTGGTCATTTTTAACATCAAGAGTCACTGTTGAGTTTGGTTTAAAATCTTTTGTTAAAAGTTCTTTTGCAACCATTGTTTCTACAGTGTGACTAATATAACGTTTTAATGGTCTTGCACCATACACCATATCATAACCATTGTCTATGATATAGTCTTTTGCACTGTCGGTCACTTCTAATTTAAGTTGTTTTGCTTCCAATCTTAAAGCAAGATTTTTAAGCAATAAATCAACAATTTGTTTTATATCGGACTTGCTTAATGGTTTAAAGTAAATTATATCATCTAAACGATTTAAAAATTCTGGTCTAAACTGCATTTTAAGCATTCCGTCAACTTCGGCTTTTGCATTTTCGGAGATTGTTCCGTCTGGCTCAATTCCCTCTAAAAGTGCATTTGCACCAAGGTTTGAAGTCATGATTATTATAGTATTTTTAAAATCAACGGTTCTGCCCTGACTATCGGTAATTCTGCCATCATCTAACACTTGAAGCAAGATGTTAAAGACATCAGGATGAGCCTTTTCTATTTCATCAAACAAAACCACAGAATATGGGTGTCTGCGAACAGCCTCGGTTAATTGACCACCCTCTTCGTAGCCAACATATCCTGGAGGGGCACCGATTAAACGTGAAACGCTAAATTTTTCCATGTACTCGGTCATGTCAATTCTGACCATATTTTTCTCATCATCAAACAAATTTTGGGCAAGTGCTTTGCAAAGTTCTGTTTTGCCCACACCTGTTGGTCCTAAAAACATAAATGAACCAATTGGACGATTTGGGTCACCAATTCCCGCACGCGAACGCAAAATTGCCTCGCATACTTTTGTAACAGCCTCATCTTGACCAATAATTCTTTTATGAAGAGTATCATCTAAGTGAATTAACTTCTCTCTTTCGCTTGACGCAAGTTTGCTAACGGGAATGCCCGTCCAACGAGAAACAATTTTTGCAATTTCGTCTTCGGTTACACGACTTTTTAAAAGAGAATCTTGTTTAACTTCTTCGTTTTGTTTTTCTAGGTCAATTAAGTCTTTTTGTAGTTTTGGAAGAGTTGAATATTTTAGTTCGGCAGCCTTGTTGAGGTCATATTCACGCTCTGCACGCTCAATTTCGGCATTTGTTTTTTCAATATCCTCTTTTAACTTTTGTATTTTTTGTATTGATTGTTTTTCATTTTGCCACTTTGCTTTCATGCCGTTGTATTTTTCTTTTAAAGAAGAAAGTTCTTTTTCGATTTTGTCTAAACGGTCTTTAGAAAGTTGGTCAGTTTCCTTTTTTAACGCCTCTTTTTCAATTTCGTGTTGAATAATCTTTCTGTTAATCTCGTCCATTTCTGTTGGCATGCTATCTATTTCTGTTTTTATGCTAGCACATGCCTCATCAACAAGGTCAATTGCTTTATCTGGCAAAAATCTGTCAGAAATATATCTGTTAGAAAGAGTTGCTGCACTAATTAATGCGTTATCGGATATTTTAACGCCATGATAAACCTCGTAGCGGTCTTTAAGTCCACGCAAAATTGAAATTGTGTCCTCAACGGTTGGTTCGCCAACCATAACAGGTTGAAAACGGCGTTCAAGAGCAGGGTCCTTTTCTATATATTTTCTGTATTCATCTAAAGTTGTTGCGCCAATGCAATGAAGTTCACCACGTGCAAGAAGTGGTTTTAAAATGTTGCCTGCATCCATAGCACCGTCTGTTTTGCCAGCACCAACAATTAAATGAAGTTCATCAATAAACAAAATTATTTTGCCTTCGCTCTTTTTTACTTCATTTAGCACGGCTTTTAAACGCTCTTCGAACTCACCTCTAAATTTTGCACCTGCAACAAGTGAGCCCATGTCTAGGCTGAAAATTCTTCTATCTTTTAATGATGTTGGAACATCACCTTTCATTATTCTTATTGCCAAACCTTCGGCAATTGCTGTTTTACCAACACCTGCTTCGCCAATCAAAACTGGGTTGTTTTTGGTTTTTCTTGACAAAATTCTTATAACATTTCTAATTTCTGTGTCACGCCCAATAACAGGGTCTAGTTTGTTTTGATGTGCAAGTTCAACAAGGTCACTGCCATATTTTTTAAGCACATCGTATGTATCTTCTGGACTTTGTGTTGTCACTTTTGTATTCCCCCTTACTTTTTTTAATTCTTCTAAAAAGTTCGACTTTTTTATATTATACTTTGCAAAAAGCGATTTTAGTTGTGAGTTTGCATTGTCGAGCATCGCTAAAAATATATGCTCAACTGAAACATATTCGTCACCCATATTTTTTGCTTGAACCATTGCATTTTGCAAAACTGCATTTGCATCTTGCGACAAATATGGCTCGCCAGCACCAGTAACTTTAGATAGTTTGGAAATTAAACCATCTATATCACTTATTAGGTTGCCAACATTAACGCCCATTTTTTGAAGCAAACTTGCAATTAGCGAATCGGACAAAGTTAAAAGCCCACGCAAAATATGAGTCTGCTCAATTTGTGGGTTAGAGTTTGAATTTGCCTCTGTAACTGCACTTTGAATTGCTTTTACTGAGTTTTCTGTAAATTGATTAAAATCCATTTTGATATGCCTCCTTTTTGAAACAATCGGCAGTATTATATATCATTGTGCTAGCATTGTCAAGCGTAGAGTGCTAATATTTTAAAAATTTTTTTTAAATTAATCTTTAACATGCTTTTTAACTTTTAAAGTGTACTCGTTGCTAACCTCGCCTGTCTTTTTAAAGGTGTCGTTTTCTTTATCACCAATTATTGCCAAAAAAGTTAGCGTTGCATCTTTGTTTGAATTAACAACCAAATTTGTTGTAAGCACATCACCATAACCAACCATGGAGTCCGTTTGCTCTTTGCTTAGATTAAAAAG
>CAVISZ010000107.1:0-593 GCA_963645585.1 uncultured Eubacteriales bacterium | reverse complement strand
GTTTGTACTCGTCCAAACTAACATAGCCTGTATTTTTGCTAAGCGAAATATGAACTTTGTCCTCCTCTTTTGAAAACTCTTGAAACAAAGTTAAAGTAACGTCATCGGCGTCAGACTTAACTAAAATATCAATGTATTTTTTCTCATAATCTTTTTCTTCGGAGAACTTTATATTTATTGTATGGTCTGTGCTAAGTGCACCAGAAACATCTATAAATGTAACAGATATTGGCGTTCTTGTTACTTCATCACATGCACAAATAAACATAGAAAAAACTATAGTTGCACAAAAAATACACGCATTTTTAACAAATTTTAATGATTTTTGCATATTTTACCTCTATTTTTTAAATTTTTATTGATAATTTTTAATTGCAACAAAAAATATCTTATCTTGAAAAATATTTTTGCATTAAAAAAATACCCTTTTTATCTTAAAAGAGTATTTCCTAAATTTTGCTAATTTAAACTATAATATTCCTATATTCCTTTGAATTAAAAAAATATATTAATTTAAATTGATTAAAAGATTTGCAAAAAAATATGGTTTAATTGTAAAATATATGTGTACAAATTTACGGGAGGTAATTAAT
>CAVISZ010000106.1:0-9122 GCA_963645585.1 uncultured Eubacteriales bacterium | reverse complement strand
AAAAAATTTGTAGACTGAGGGGTTATCCTGCTTTATTACTAAAACTTTGGTATGTAAATAAGCGTATTTTTAAAATGCAATTAAATTTTCATAATAAACAAATTAGACATAACAAAACTATTTTTCAATAGGCAGGATAACCCCTCAGGCGTGCAGTCGCACGCCAGCTCCCCTGACAGGGAGCAAAGGTTTTGTGCAAATTTTCAACTATACTACTTTTTAACTAAGTTTCATATAAAAAAACACCTTGCTTTTGGTTAAAGCAAAGTGTTTAATTTGTCATTAATTCATCAATCATCGCTCATCATTTATTATTGCTCGGCTTTGCCGAAGAATGTTATTTACTTTTCTATTTTAACCACAATGTTTTCTTCTTCTAAGGTAAGTGTTGTAGTTGGGTTTGCAATTTTTTGATGAGTGCTTAAGGTTTCGTGGCAGACATAGTCTAGCCAATTTGCTGGGAAGTTGCCCGAAATTTCAATTTTGATTTTGTCGACAATTTCGCAACCTATTTGTTTTCTTGCGTCTTGAATGCTTCTTACAACTTCTCTTGCAAGACCTTCGGCAACAAGTTCGTCTGTTAATTTGGTGTCAAGCGAGACAACAAGTTCACGGTCGCTTGCAACAAAGTCGCCGTCTTTAGAAAGGTAGGTCACCAAAATTATTTCAGGTGCAAAAGTTGTGTTTTCAAAGCCTGCAAGTTCTACGCCTGCGTCTGTAAACTTAAAGCCACCTTTTTTAATTGCTTGAATAATTTGAGAAACAAGGTCTTTATATCGATTTCTAATTTCGTTAAAGTTAGGGTCATATTTGATTGTTGCAAGTTCTTCAACATTATCCATAAATGCAATGTTTTTAACATTGATTTCTTCTTCAATAATGTTAGAAAAGTCTTTTGCAAGGGTTAAAAGTTCTGCATTAGAAGATGCAATTTTTAACATGCTTAAAGGTTGACGGTTTTTGATTTTGCATTTATTTCTAACCGAACGTGCAAGATAAATTATTCTTTGAACGCTGTCAATTTGTTTTAATAGTTTTTCATCTTTAAACTTATCTGGAATGCAAGGCCACTCGGTTAAATGCACAGAAAGCTTATCTGTTAAGCTCTTGTAAATTTTTTCGGTTATTATTGGAGCAACAGGAGCCATAAGTTTTGTTAAGTTAATCAAAACATAATATAGCGTTTCGTACGCGTCCTGTTTGTCTTTATCCATTCCGCTAGACCAGAAACGTCTACGGCTACGGCGAATATACCAGTTGGTTAAGCCGTCAATTACGCCCACTAAATGTGGCACAAACTCATTGATGTGATATTCGTTCATTGCTTTTGTGATGTTCTTTTCTGCATCGTAGAGTTTTGCTAGTATCCACTTATCTAGGCTGTTTGTGCTAGTAGGTTCTTTAACCTCGCTTGGGCAGAAGCCGTCTATGTTTGCATAAGAGATAAAGAAGTTGCACGCGTTCCAATATGGCAACAAAATTTGTTGAAGTGCGTCAGCAATGCCTGCCTCGTCAAATAGCAAGTCGCCAATTAGCATGGCTTTTGTTTGGTACAAATAAAGTCTAAACGCGTCTGTGCCAAACTTTTTCATAAGCTCCATTGGGTCGGTGTAGTTTTTAGACGACTTAGACAATTTTTTGCCGTCTTTTGCCAAGATTGTTCCATGAACAACGGCGTTTTTAAATGCAGGTCTTTCAAAAAGTGCAGTTGCAAGCACATGCAAATAGTAGAACCAACATCTAATTTGTCCTGTATACTCAACAACAAAATCGCTTGGGAAATGGCTCTCAAACCACTCTTTGTTTTCAAATGGATAATGTTTTGAAGCAAAAGGCACGCTTCCGCTTTCAAACCAGCAGTCCAAAACTTCTGGAACTCTTGTCATTGTTCCACCGCATGAGCATTTATATGTCACCTTATCCATAAACTGACGGTGAAGGTTATCAAGTTTTATTCCGCTCTTTTCATATATTTCTTGAACACTACCCAAAACGTCTTGAGCAGAGCAACAATCGCATTTCCAAATAGGAATTGGAGTGCTCCAATAACGGTTACGAGATATGTTCCAATCTCTTGCGCCCTCTAGCCAGTTGCCAAATCTGCCATATTTAACAGTTTCTGGCACCCAGTTTACTTTGTCGTTGTTTTTGAGTAGTTTGTCTTTTATTTTGTCAATATTAAAATAGTACGCATCCATTGCCTTGTAAATTAATGGACGTTTACATCTCCAGCAGTGTGGATAGTTATGTTCAATTGTGCCATCGGCAACGGCAATGCCTTTTTCGTATAAGAATCTAATAACAATTGGATTCATTTCAATAACGGTTTTACCCTCTTGAAGTGGATAAAAATCGGTTATTTCTTCAGTAAATTGACCTTTTGCGTCAACAGGGTTTACAAGAGGCACTTTGTTTGCTTTGCAAGTCCAATAGTCGTCCTCACCAAAAGCAGGAGCAGTGTGAACAATGCCCACGCCGTCCTCTGCACCAACATAGTCGGCAGTTACAACTTTAAATGCACCCTCTGACTTTTTGCTTGCAAAATAGTTAAATATTGGCTCGTAGTTTGCACCAACAAGAGCCTCGCCTTTTACAACTTTTAACACATTTGGCTCGTCACCAAACACGTTTTTAAAGTTCTTTAAAGTGTTTTCGCAGGCAACATAAACCTCGCCATTTTCCATTTGAACAAAGGCGTAGTTTAAATCTTTGCCAACTGCCAAACACATGTTAGATGGCAAAGTCCATGGGGTGGTTGTCCATGCAAGCATGTAAACAACTTTGTCCTCAAATTTTATATCAGTTTTAAACTTAACCACAATCCAGCGGTCTTGTCTTGGACGAGTTGAGTCAGACTCACGAGTGTCCGAAATAGAAAGCGATGTTTCGCAGTGTGTGCAGTATGGAGTAACGCGATAATCTCTGTAAATTAATCCTTTGTTATAGCACTCTTTAAATGCCCACATAACGCTTTCCATAAACTCTGGAGTCATGGTTTTGTATGCGCCGTCATAGTCTACCCAACGCGCCATTTGCTCAACATATTCACGCCAAGCCTCGTTGTTGTTGGAAACAATCTCGTAGCACTTGTCGTTAAATTTTGCAATGCCAAGATTGCGTTCAATCTCGTTTTTGTCGGTTATGCCAAGTTGAGTTTCTGCTTGATTTTCAATTGGCAAGCCATGACAGTCCCACCCCCAAACGCGTGGAACATTATAGCCTTGCATTGTCCAGTATCTTGAAATCATGTCTTTAATAAACGAAACAAGCACGGTGCCATGATGAGGCTTGCCTGTTGGAAAAGGAGGTCCGTCATAAAAAACCACCTCTTTGTCTGTTTGTTGATTAACTGACTTTTCAAAAACTTTATTATCTTTCCAAAATTTGATAACTTCTGGCTGGAATTCACCAAAATTTGGCTTTGTGTCTAAAACTGTAAATTGTTTCATAAATATCCTTCTACAAAAGTTTAAATTAACTGCCATGTTTTAATAGATGACGAGTAATGCTAACTGGCGAGTTTTTGAAGTTTAAAATCAGACCTTAATTCCTCATTCATCACTCTTCACTCATCGTTTATCACCCATCACTCATCATTTTTAATTCATCATTCTACTTAACGTCCAAAATATCCAAAACTTCTTTAATTTGTTTCATTGCATAGTCCATTTGTTCTTTGGTGTGGGTTGCAGTGTAAGAAGTTCTAAGAAGTGCCTGACCAACAGGAACAGCAGGAGAAATTGTAGGGTTAACATACACGCCACGCTCTAAAAGCATTTTGCAAGCAACAAAGGCTTTTTCGTCCTCGTATACATAGATTGGAATAATTGGAGTTTCGGCATCAATAACCTTAACGCCCAAATTTTTAAGACCATTTCTCATATAGTTAGAGATGTCTCTAAGAGCTTTAACGCGTTCTGGGTGATTTGACAAAATTTCAAGTGCTTTTCTTGCACAAGCAACAGATGCAGGAGTTATACTTGCACTAAAGATGTATGGACGTGAAGTATGTTTAACATATTCAACAACCTTTTTAGTGCTTGCCATATATCCGCCAAGTGAGGCAAGAGATTTAGAGAAAGTGCCCATGTAAATGTCAACTTGGTCCTCTAGTCCAAAATGTTCTGCAGTGCCTCTGCCGTGTTCGCCCAAAACGCCAAGACCGTGAGCGTCATCAACCATGGTTCTTGCACCATATTTTTTTGCAAGGGCAACAATTTCTGGCAATTTGCAAATTTCACCGCTCATGCTAAATACACCATCGGTGACAATTAAAATACCTTTGTCGGCAGGAACTTCTTTAAGTTTTGCCTCCAAATCTTCCATATCGCTATGTTCATATCTAATAAGTTTGGCAAAGCTTAGTCTGCAACCATCATAAATGCTTGCGTGATTTTCTTTGTCGCACAAAATAACATCGTTTCTGCCAGCAATGGCACTAATTATGCCAAGATTGCTTTGAAAGCCTGTTGAAAAAGTAACAACTGCTTCCTTATGTAAAAATTTTGCAAGTTCTTGCTCTAGTTTTACGTGAATGTCAAGTGTTCCGTTCAAAAAACGAGAACCGCTATTGCCTGAGCCATATTTTTCTAACGCCTCAACGCCTGCTTTTATAACTTCTGGGTCTGAAGTTAAGCCTAAATAGTTGTTACTGCCAATCATGACAGTTTTTATACCCTCCATATCAACAACGGTGTCTTGACCGCTTCTTAGCTCATGAAAATAAGGATAAATTCCTTTTTCTTTAGCTACTGTATAGTTATGCTCACCTTCGGTTTTTGCAAATAAATCCATTTTGTTAATTCTCCCTTAAATAAATTATAGTCTAGTGTACTCCTATTCTCTGCCCTTTGTCAAACAAATGTTCGTTTCAATTTTGTGCCAAAATTAGCGGTTTTTAGGGCAAAAGTTTACAACTGTGTTATTTTTGTACAAAAATCGCGATTTTCTTACAAAAAGGTTGACTTTAAATTTTTAATATGGTTTAATGGTCATCGTTTGCTACATTTTTTGCAGATTACAAGGGGAGAGTTATGGGATTTGGAAATTTTGGCGCATTAAACTTAAAACGGAATCGGGATGCACGGCTTGTTATGATAAAGCTTGGCTTTGATTTTTCATTAATTGGAAGCATTTACATATATGAAATGTTTAATGAAATTTTAGTCAACAAAGGTGCTAAAAAAGAAGAAATTCCGTCTATGACTGCACTAGCGGAAAAACATAATCAAAAATTAAAATCAATCAGCAGAAATATAAGATGGGCAATTGAAAAAGCGTGCAAAAGTGGCTCGCTTGGAACTGTTCCATTTTTAGAAGGAATAGAAATTTCACCATCAACCAAGCAAGTTCTTTCTTGGTTGTTTTACTACTATACGTACCAACAGCAGTTGCAAAACGCTAATGCCAACATGTAATTGACATTTTTACTTTTTAAAGTGTATTATATATACTATGAAAAAGAAGAAAAATATTGATATGTCTAGGTACACTCCAGACATCAATGTAGGATTAACTAAACAACAAGTAGAAAATCGTAAACTTGCAGGGCTTGTAAACAAAACCAAACAAAATTCGGGCAAGTCATATTTTACGATTTTTTTTCAAAACATTTGCACCTTTTTTAACCTAATTTGGGTGTGCGTGTTTATTGCATTAATTTCGGTTAAAGCGTATAACGATTTGGCATTTATTATTGTTATTGTGCTTAACACCACAATTGCCATAATTCAAGAAATCAAAGCAAAAATAACAGTAGAAAAACTCTCGTATGTGACCGCGCCCAAAATTACAACCATAAGAGATGGAAAAGAGGAAAAGATTATTGCCTCTAAACTATGCCTAGACGATATTATTAAACTTGGCATGGGCAATCAAATTCCTGTTGACTGCATACTTAAAGACGGCTTTGTTGAAGTGAACGAAAGCGTTTTAACTGGCGAGTCTCAACATGTGAAAAAGCAAGTGGGCGATATGCTTTTTGCTGGCAGTTTTATAATCTCGGGCGGGTGCGTTGCTCAAGTTGATAAAATTGGCAAAGATAGCTACATTCAAACCATGGCAAAAGAGGCAAAAAAATTCAAGAGCCCTCAAAGCAACCTATTTAAAGATATAAACTCACTCGTTAAATATATTGGCGTTATAATTTTGCCAATTGCAGGGCTAATGTTTTTAAACAACTATTTTGCATACGGCAGAGTTATTGAGGTTGCAATTCAAAAAACTTGCGGAAGCGTAACTGGCATGGTGCCTGCGGGAATGTTCTTGCTTATTACAATTGCACTCTCTTTGGGCGTTATAAAACTTGGCAAAAAAAAGACCTTGGTGCAAGATATATACTCAATAGAGATGCTTGCCCGCACAAATGTTTTGTGCCTAGACAAAACTGGCACAATAACCGATGGAACAATGCGTGTTTGCGAGCATATTAATTTAAAGCAAACAAGTTTGGTTCCAAACGAAGTTGCAATTTCCAACATTTTAAATAACCAACACTCCAACAACCAAACATCAAATGCAATGGTTATGCACTACAAAAAAACGGGCGAACTTTTAGCAACCAACACAATTGAGTTCTCAAGTGCTAGAAAGTTCTCGGCAACAAGTTTTGAGGGCGTGGGAACTTACGCCATGGGTGCTCCTGAGTTTATTCATGTTGGAGCGTTAGATGAAGATTTGCAAAATTTGATATTCCAAAAAACAAATGACGGCAAACGCGTTTTAATGCTTGCCTACTCACCCGAACAAATTGTTAAAAATGAACTTCCATATTATATGGAGCCAATGGCACTTATTGTGCTAGAGGACCACATTAGAGATGACGCCATTGACACAATCAACTGGTTTAAAAACAACAGCGTTAAAATTAAGATTATTTCAGGCGATAACCCTTTTACTGTTGCAAATATTGCAAAACGCGTAGGCGTGGAAAACGCAGATGCGTGCGTAAGTTTGGAAGGTTTGAGCCTAACCGAAGTAGAAAAAATTGCAGACGAGTTTACCGTTTTTGGCAGAGTGAGCCCCGACCAAAAACACGCATTAATTAAAGCACTCAAAAAAAGCGGAAACACCGTTGCCATGACGGGCGATGGCGTAAACGACTCGCTTGCTTTAAAAGAGGCGGACTGCTCAATTGCCATGGCGGACGGAAGCGAGGTTGCAAGAAACTTGTCTAACATTGTTCTTCTTGACAGCAAGTTTAGTTCGTTGCCAGCGGTTGTTAAAGAAGGCAGACAGGTTATTAACAACGTTCAGCAATCTAGCACGCTTTATTTAATGAAAACCGTGTTTACAATTCTATTGTCGCTTGTTGCCATTCTTACCAGAAGCCCTTATCCATTCAGCCCAGGGCAACTTCTACTTACCGAAATGTTTGTAATTGGCTTGCCATCGGTTATTTTGGCAATTCAGCCAAACGACAAATTAATAACGGGCAACTTTACAAGTCAAGTTTTAAAAAAGGCACTGCCTAACGGACTTTTAATGCTTTTTAACGCAATTGTAATCATTGCTCTTAACAACTTTGGAGTGTTTACTCCTGCCGAGTACGCCACAATTAGCACGCTTGTGTTAATGGGCACTGGCTATGTAAACTTGTTCTATCTTTGCATGCCACTAAATGTTTTAAAAAGCGTTTGCGTAAGCATTTCGGCTTGCATGCTTTTAATTGGCTCTATTTGCCTTGGCAAGTTCTTTGGAATTACCGCCTGCACCTTAAAAGTTATGCTAATATTTGTTTTGCTTGTAGGGCTTGCTATTCCTCTTCACATTTACATTCCAAAACTTAGCAACTTCTTGTTTGATAAATTTAAAAAGGTTGATGACACGTTTAAAGAGCACATGGCAGAAACCAAAAAGAACAAAACAAAAATACAGCGTGCAAAAAGAATAAAAGAGAAAAAGAACAAAAAGAAAATTTACAAAGGTGAAATCGTCTTAAAAGATATTGACGATGAAGAATAAATTATGAAAAAGATATTAATGTTTATTTTTGCTTTGCTAGCATTCACTTTTCCGCTTGGTTCCAACGCTTTTGCCGATGAGCCTTTGACCGTAAGAGTTGTTTACTCTAACGCCAATATTTATAAAGAGGCGGACTCAAGCACAAGGGAGAACATTATTGACACAGTTACTTACAACACTCGCCTAAGCGTGCTTGAAGTGGTTGACAAAACACAAAGCGTTGACGGGTTTGAGTATTTTAAAGTGGAATACACAAAAGACGAATATACATTTGGCTATGTGCTAAAATCGCAGGTTGTGGACGCATCAATTAACTCTCCTCAAAAAAGACTAGACACAAATGCTAAAATTGTAAACGAATGCTATGTGTATAACCTAAACGGCTCTAACTACGAACAAACCGAAGATAAACTTGAGGTTGGCACAAAAATTAAAATTTTAAGCGGATATAACAAAGAAAACGAATACACACAAATTCAGTATCAAACTGCCGAGGGCGATATAGTGACCGCATACATTAAAACCTCTGCCCTAAAAACAACCGCACTTTCTAAATCGTTAATAAGTGCAATACTTTTAATAATAACCTCAGTTTCGCTTGTTTTGCTCATCTTTGGCGTAAGCGGAAAAAAGAAAAAACGCAAAGCCCAAAAGGCATAAACACTATCAAATTTGTTGAATGGTCGCGGTGAATAATGATGTTAAGTAATTTAAATTAAAGAAAAAACACTTTGCTTTGGTTAAAGCAAGGTGTTTGTTTTATTATTCATTCATCATTCTAAATTGTGATTTGGAAAGCTGCACGGACGCCGTAGGAGCCGGTCACATGGCTGTCACTGAAATCGCCATCGTAGTTGACAACGTGCGCGCGACCGCCGAAATCAGTGACAGGAGAACGCAGCCACCAACTACCAGCATATGCGTTCTTAGAATTGCCATTTGGAGCGTTTATTCCGTATGTTTTTGTTACTTCTTTATAATCACTGATTCCTAGCGATTGATTGGTGAGTAAGCCTAATTCTGCACGATTAATGAGCCAGAATTTACTTTCAAACTTACATGCTAGTTTGCTATCTGTTACATAGTCATTTGAGAAGTTTACTGCATATGATTCGTCAACTGTTCTAGCAGATATATCTTCATAAGTGTCTTCTGATAAT